>NZ_JRKC01000014.1:0-109291 GCF_000800925.1 Microbacterium sp. ZOR0019
GGGGGCGGATGCCGTGGCATCCGCCCCCGCTACGGTGAGGGTCGTCACTGGACCGCCGCGGCCCACTTCTCGCCGAGAAGCGTGCCGGCGTTCGTGGACTGCTCCTCGCTCGGGACCACGGTCGTCTCCGGGGCCTCCGGGAGCGCAGCAGCGAGGTCGGCGTCGATCGTGCCCGCGTCGGTCATGGCCTCCATGCGCACCGGACGGGCGCCGCCCTTCAGCCACAGGTTCTGGACCTCGTCGCTGTAGAGGAACTCCTGCCACAGACGGGCTGCAGCGGGGTGCGGGGCGTCGACGTTGATGGCCTGGTTGTAGTAGCCGGCGTAGCCTGTGCCGTCGAGCACGACGACCTTCCAGTCCTCGTTGTCGGCCGAGTGCGAGGCGTTCAGGTAGTCCCAGTCGAACACGACCGGGGTCTCGCCGCTCACGATGGTCGCGGTGGTGACGTCGACCTTGAGCAGGTTGCCCGCCTGCTGAAGCTCGGAGAAGAAGTCGATGCCCGGCTGGAAGTCGTCGAGCGTGCCGTCGGACTGCACGGTCGCCAGGCCCACGGCGGCGAAGGCGGCACCGGCCTGCGTCGGGTCGCCGTTGATCGCCACAGCACCCTTGTAGTCGGACGAGAGCAGGTCGGAGAGCTCGGCGGGAGCATCGAACTTCGACGAGTCGTAGCCGATCGACATGTACCCGCCGTAGTCGCCGACGAAGAGGCCGCTGGGCTCCTTCAGCTCCTCGGGGATGTCGTCCCAGGTCTGCACCTTGTACGGCGCGAACGTGTCGGTGTTCTGGAGCGCGACGGTCAGGCCGAGGTCGAACACGTCCGGGGCGGTGTCGAGACCCTTGTTGGTCTCCGCAGCCTGGATCTCCTCGGCGCTGGAGACGTCGGGCGAGGTCTCGTTGATCGTGATCTCCGGGTACTTCTCGGCGAACAGATCGAGGATCTCGCCGTAGTTCGCCCAGTCGCGCGGAAGGGCGATGACGTTGAGGGAGCCCTCGGCCTTGGCTGCGGCTTCGAGGTCGGCGAAGGTGCCGAAGTCGGTGACCGAGGTCGCGGTGGCGGCGTCGACATCGGAGCTGCCACCACCGGTCGCGTCCGCTGCGCCGGAGCAGGCGGTGAGTGCGAGTGCGGCCGCGGTGGCCAGGGCGATGCCGGCGCCGATGCGCGCGCGGCGGGTGATGCGGGCCATGAGTGTCCTCTCGGTGTCCGGCGCTGTGAGCCGGGTTCGGGTTGCGAGAGGACACTATGAGGCGCAGGTTGCCGACCGTCGCGGTGCGGGTGAACGGACGGTGGCGAGGGGGTGGCCGAACAGGGCCGCGGGCCTCAGACCTGCGGGACGCTGTACTTGAATCCGCGGTGCGAGCCGACGTAGCCCAGTCGCTCGTAGAAGCGGTGCGCGTCGGTACGGGCGGCATCGGAGGTGAGCTGCACCATCGTCGCGCCCACGGCGGGGGCACCGACCTCTCCCACCCAGCGCATCACGGCCGAGCCGATGCCCGACGAGCGCAGACTGCTCCGCACGCGCACTGCCTCGACGAGCAGTCGCCGCGCGCCCCGACGCGCCATCCCCGGGATCGAGGTGAGCTGCAGCGTGCCGACGACGTCGCCGTCCAGCTCGACCACGAGGAGGTCGTTCGACGGCTCGGTCAGGATCTCGACGAGCCCCCGTGTGTACGCGGGACGGTCCTCGTCGGAAGCCACGTCACCGCGCGCGGCGCTGATTGGGTCGTCGGCGAGGAGAGCGATCACGGCATCCGTGTCGTCCACGGTCGCCCGGCGCAGGAGCGCGGTGCCCCTGCGTGAATCGAACGAGTGCGGCAGCGGGAGGGCATCGAGCATGCCACCAGTCTGCCAGCGCCCGGCCGGATGCCGGAGCACCGCCGACTCTCTGGAATCATGGCCAGGTGGATATCGGCGCTGCGCTCGGACTGGAGCAACTCACGTGGGGGATACTGCTGCTCGTCGTCATCGCCGCTTTCTGCGCCGGCTGGATCGACGCCGTCGTCGGTGGGGGAGGCCTGCTGCAGCTCCCCGCGCTCCTGCTGATCCCCGGCATCTCCCCCGTGCAGGCCCTGGCGACGAACAAGCTCGCCTCGGTCTTCGGCACCGCGACCAGTAGCGTCACCTACTATCGCCGCGCGAAGCCCGACATACGCACGGCCCTGCCCATGGCGGCGATCGCCTTCGTCGGCTCGTTCGGTGGCGCGGCCGTGGCGACCGTGCTTCCGCCCGCCGCGTTCAAGCCCATCATCGTGATCGCCTTGCTCGTGGTGGCGCTGTTCACCGCATTCCGTCCCCAGATGGGCGCGGCGACCCAACTGCGTTTCCACGGGCACAAGCATCACATCATGGCGGGTGCCGCCGGCCTCGGGATCGGCTTCTACGACGGGATGATCGGTCCCGGCACCGGTACCTTCCTCGTGATCACTCTCGTCGCGCTGCTCGGCTACGACTTCCTGCAGGCGAGCGCCAAGGCGAAGATCGTGAACCTGGCCACGAACGCGGGTGCCCTGATGCTGTTCATCCCGCACGGCGCGGTGCTGTGGTTGCTGGGCGGCATCCTCGCCGTGGCGAACGTCGCGGGCAGCTACCTGGGCTCGCGCATGGCCATCTCCCGCGGCACCACCTTCATCCGCGTGGTGTTCCTGGCGGTCGTGGTCGCCCTGATCGCGAAGCTCGGTGTCGACGTGTGGAACGAGAACATCGTGCCCGCGCTCGCGCTCCTCGGCTGAGCAACGAAAAAGCGCCCGGGTCGCACGAATCCGAAGATCTCGTACGGCCCGGGCGCGCGTCGCGGTGACGGCGGGGTCAGGCCTCGTCGTCCTCCGGCTCGAAGTCGACGCCGGCCTCGGCGCGCTGCGCCGCGGTGATCGGTGCCGGTGCGGCGGTCAACGGGTCGAAGCCGTTGCCGGACTTCGGGAACGCGATGACTTCGCGGATCGACTCGGTCTTGGTGAGGTGCTGCAGCACGCGGTCCATGCCGAGCGCGATTCCGCCGTGCGGCGGGGCGCCGAACTTGAACGCGTCGAGCAGGAAGCCGAACTGCTCGTCAGCCTGCTCGTCGCTGATGCCCATGACCTCGAACACGCGCTTCTGCACGTCTTCGCGGTGGATGCGGATCGACCCGCCGCCGAGCTCGGATCCGTTGCACACGATGTCGTAGGCGTAGGCGAGAGCAGAACCGGGGTCGGTGTCGAAGGTGTCCTCGAACTCCGGCTTCGGGCCCGTGAACGCATGGTGCACGGCGGTCCATGCCCCGGCGCCCACAGCGACGTCGCCCGAGGCCACGGCATCTGCAGCGGGCTCGAACATCGGGGCGTCGACGACCCAGGTGAAGGCGAACTCGTCCGGGCTCAGGTAGCCGAGGCGACGACCGATCTCGACGCGTGCGGCACCGAGCAGGGCGCGGCTCTCCTTGGTGGAACCGGCGGCGAAGAAGACGCAGTCGCCGGTCTCCGCACCCACGAGCTCTGCGAGTCCGGCCTGTTCCGACTCGGACAGGTTCTTCGCCGCGGGGCCGCCGAGCGTCCCGTCCTCGTTGAACAGCACGTACGCGAGACCACGGGCTCCACGCTGCTTCGCCCAGTCCTGCCACGCGTCGAGCTGCTTGCGCGGCTGGCTCGCGCCGCCGGGCATCCGCACGGCGCCGACGTACTCGGCCTGGAAGACGCGGAACGGGGTGTCCGCGAAGTATTCGGTCGCGTCGACGAGTTCGAGGCCGAAGCGCAGGTCGGGCTTGTCGGAACCGTACTTCGCCATGGCATCGGCGTACGTCATGCGCGGCAGCGGGGTCGCGACCTCGACGCCGATCGTCGCCCACATCGCGACGATGAGCGACTCCATCAGGGCGATGACGTCTTCCTGGTCGACGAAGCTCATCTCGATGTCGAGCTGCGTGAACTCGGGCTGGCGGTCGGCGCGGAAGTCCTCGTCGCGGTAGCAGCGTGCGATCTGGAAGTACTTCTCGACACCGCCGACCATCAGCAGCTGCTTGAACAGCTGCGGCGACTGCGGCAGGGCGTACCAGCTGCCGGGGCTCAGTCGCGCGGGCACCAGGAAGTCGCGGGCGCCTTCGGGCGTCGAACGCGTGAGGGTCGGCGTCTCGACCTCGGTGAAGTCCTCGGCGTGCAGCACATCGCGGATCGCCTTGTAGACGTCGGAACGCAGGCGCAGGTTGGCGGCCTGTCCGGGACGACGCAGGTCGAGGTAGCGGTACTTGAGGCGCGCCTCTTCTCCGACCGTCTCGGTGTCGGCGAGCGCCGTCGACACCTGGAAGGGCAGCGCAGCGGACTCGTTGAGCACCTCGACCTCGGTCGCGATGAGCTCGATCTCACCGGTCGGCAGGTTCGGGTTCGCGTTGCCCTCGGGGCGCAGCGACACCTCCCCGGTGACCTTCAGGACGAACTCGTTGCGCAGCGGGTGCGCGATCTCCTCGTCGCGGATGACGACCTGGGCGATGCCCGAGGCATCCCGCAGATCGATGAAAGCGACTCCTCCGTGGTCACGACGGCGATCGACCCAACCCGTGAGGGTGACGGTCTGACCGATGTGCTCGGCTCGCAGAGAGCCTGCCGAGTGGGTGCGAAGCACGGAGTATTCCTTCTGATCTGGGAAATGGGGAACGCGCCCATTCTACGGGGGTGGTCGGCACGTCTCCGGCCCTGTCAGCGGCGCCGGAGCCGCCGGATCAGTAGGATCGCCACGACACAGCTCTTACACAGAAAGGGAGCACCGTGGACAACAACGGCATCTCCGATCTCTACGCATCGATCTTCTCCGGCACCACGGGGCTGATCGCGCTCGTCTTCTACATCCTCGTCGCCGTCGGACTCTGGAAGGTGTTCACGAAGGCCGGATACCCCGGGATCCTCGCGATCATCCCGATCGTGAACCTCATCTTCCTGGTGAAGATCGCCGGCATGTCCGGGTGGTTCGCGCTGCTCTACCTGATCCCGATCGCGAACCTGGTCCTCGCGATCATCGTGGCGTTCAAGCTCGGCGCACGCTTCGGCAAGGGCGGGGCCTTCTCGTTCTTCCTGCTTTTCCTCTTCCCGTACATCGGGTACCTGATCCTCGGCTTCGGGGATTCGCGCTACAGCAAGGCGTGACATGACGGCGTCCCGGTTGCACCTCGTCCGACACGGCGAGGTGCACAATCCGGCCCGCGTGCTCTACGGGCGGCTGCCCGATTACCACCTGAGCACGGCGGGCCGGGGGATGGCGGCGGCCGCTGCCGAGCACGTCGCGGAGTCGGGTCGGCCGGTCTCCGCGCTGTACTCCTCACCGTTGGAGCGTGCGCAGGAGTCCGCTGAGCCGTTCGCCGAGGGCTTCGATCTCGTGCCGGAGATCGACATCCGCCTCATCGAGCCGACCAACGTCTTCGAGGGCACGCAGATGCGTCGTTCCCTCATGAACCCGCTGAACTGGTGGCACCTGCGCCAACCCGCGCTGCCGAGCTGGGGCGAACCGTATTCCTCCATCGCGGAGCGGATGCTCGGCGTCATGGATGAAGCCTGGGATGAGGCGGCCGACGGAGACGTCGTGATGGTGTCCCATCAGGCGCCGATCTGGATCACGCACCTCCGCGTCGCGGGTCTGCCCCTGCGTCATGACCCGCGCACCCGACGCTGCGCCCTGTCGAGCGTCACCTCATTCGAACGCGTCGGTGATGTCTGGCGCGAAGTCGCCTACGCCGAGCCGGCCGCGACCGGCGGCGCCGTGGATGTCGGAGCCGTCTGACCCCCGTTCGAATCGCGCAACCGGCTCCCTTTCGGCGACGGATGCGGCCAGTTGCGCGATTCGAAAGCCGAGGTCAGTGCTCGGCAGCCAGAAGTGACTGGATGATGCCGACGGCTGCGAGCTGACCGGCGCCGGCCGCCAGCAGGACGGACGCCATCGGGCCGGGGAGCGAGGCGCGGTGCGCGAGGTCGCCCGCGGCGAAGACCCCGGGGAGCGAGGTGCGGCCGAATTCATCGATCTCGATCGCACCGGACTCGAGCATCCGCACGCCGAGATCCGCGACGAAGGGCGCCCGCTGCCGCATCGTGCCGGACGCCACGAAGACGCCCGCGACGACGGACTCCTCGGAACCGGCGACGATCCGGACCCCGTCGTCGTGCCTCTCGACGGATGCCACCGGAGCGGTGCTGATCCGCACTCCCTCCGCCTCGAGGGAGATGCGTTCCTCGTCCGTGAACGCCTCGGCGATCGGGAACACCGTGATGTCCTCGACGATGCGCCCGAGCAGCCCGATCAGATGGCCGGCGCGAGGGGCGGCACCCACGATGCCGATGGACGTGCCCGCATGCTCGTGGCCGTCGCAGAAGGGGCAGCTGAACGCGAGGGTGCCCCACAGGTCCTGCAACCCGGGGACGACGGGCAGATCGTCGGCGACGCCGGTGGCCAGGATGACCCGTCGCCCCTCGACGGTCGATCCGTCGGCGAGCGTCACGGTGAACGCATCCTCGGATCCGGAGATCCCGGTGGCGGCACCCTCGCGGATCTCCACGTCGGCGTAGGCCGAGAGCTCGTCTCGAGCCTTCGCTCGGAACTCGGCAGGGGGAGTGCCGTCTGCACCGATCATGTTGTGCATGTGCAGCACGGTGCCGTTGCGGTACTCGCCCGAGTCCAGCAGCAGTGCCGAGCGGTGCATCCGGCCGAGGGTCAGGGCGGCCTGCAGCCCTGCCGGGCCTGCGCCGATCACGATGGCGTCGTACATGGGGATCCTTCCGTGGAGGTTGCTTTCCCGCACAGTCTGTGACTTCATGTCAACATGAAGTCAAGCGCCGAGCATCCCTGGTCCGTGGGCGACGTCGCCACCCGGTTCGATCTACCGACGAATGTGTTGCGGCACTGGGAGTCGGTCGGGCTGCTCACCCCTCCCCGCGACTCCGCCGGGCGGCGACGATATGGCGAGGACGAGGTGGTGCGCATCGCCGTGATCCAGCGCAGCAAGGCCGCGGGGATGAGCCTCGAGCAGATCGCGGTGCTGCTCGACGACGGGAGCGCCGGACGGCACCAGGTGCTGCAGCAGCACCTGGACGACATCGACCGGCGCATGGAGGAGATGCGCCGATCACGGGAGATGACCGAGCACGCGATGGGGTGTCGCGCGCACGACATCGCCACGTGCCCGCGTTTCCGAGCCGGCGTGGACGACGTCCTGGCGCGGTTCTGAGGCTTCGTCAGACGCCTCCGTTTCCATCTCGCGCATAGGAAGCTCTGCGTAAACTCGGAGTCGTGCCAAGCGATTCGACGGTCCGTCCGATCCGCAGCGGCCGCTCCTCCCGCACCCGGCGCTCGCGTCGTGCGGTCGGTGCCGCGCTCGCTGCGGTGCTCGCCATCGGTCTGAGCGCCTGCGCTCCCGATCCGGTGAGTGAATCGTTCCTGAACGGCGAGAACACCGGCTATGTCGCGGCCGACGGTGCGATCGTGGAGATCCCCGCCGCCGACCGCGGCGAACCCGTGGAGTTCGGCGGTGTCACCGAGACCGGCGAGAAGTTCGACAGCGCAGACGTCGCCGGACAGGTCACGGTGGTCAACTTCTGGTACGCCGGCTGCGCGCCGTGCCGCCTCGAAGCCGCCGACCTGGAGGCCGTGTGGCAGAAGTTCGCCGACGAGGATGTGTCGTTCGTGGGCATCAACACCCGCGATCAGGCCGACACCGCCGTCGCGTTCGCCGAGGAGTACGGCATCACCTACCCGAGTCTGATCGACGTCGACACCGCTGAGGCCAAGTTGGCGTTCGCCAAGGTCGTGCCGATCGCGGCCACACCCACCACACTCGTCCTCGACAAGCAGGGTCGTGTCGCCGCCAAGATCATCGGTCCGATCGATGGCCCGTCGATCCTCTCCACGCTGGTCAAGGACGCGCTCGCGGAGGACTCGTGAGTACCTCGGGAGCGTTGTGAACCCCGACGCGATCATCGGCTCCGGAGCCCTCTGGCTCGCGATTCCGGTCGCGATGCTCGCGGGACTCGTCTCCTTCCTGTCCCCGTGCGTCCTCCCGCTGGTCCCCGGTTACCTCGGGTTCCTGGGCGGTGCGGTCGCGCCCCGGTCTTCCACGGTCGCCGGTGCGGAGGCGCAGACGACGACCCAGGCGACGGCGACCCGCGGTCGACTCGTGATGGGCGTGCTGCTGTTCATCCTCGGCTTCACGATCGTCTTCATCGCCTACACGGTGCTCGGTGGAACGGTCGGTGTCTTCCTCCTGCAGTGGGGTGACCTGATCACCCGCATCCTGGGCGTGGTCATCATCGGGATGGGATTGGTGTTCCTGGGCCTGTTCGGGTTCGCGCAGAAGGAGTTCCGCTTCCATGTCGACTCGCGGGCCGGCATCGTCGGAGCCCCGCTGCTCGGTATCGCCCTCGGCATCGGCTGGGCCCCGTGCATGGGGCCGACGCTCGCCGCCATCATCGCCCTCTCCTTCAACGCCGGAGATCCGGTGCGTGCGGGCTTCCTGGGCCTCGCCTACTCGCTCGGACTCGGCATCCCGTTCCTCCTCGTCGCCCTCGGGTTCGGGTGGGCGACGAAGGCGGTCGGCTTCCTCCGTCGTCACATCCGCACGGTGAACGTCATCGGCGGAGTGATGCTGATCGTCCTCGGCGTCCTGATGGCCACCGGCCTGTGGACCGAGATCATGTCCCGGCTGATGGCGGTGATCGGCAGTGTCATCCTCCCGCTCTGATCACGCCGCGAAATCCACCAGCCCCGAGAAGAACCCCCGCACAGAGAACGCCATGACCGAGAACAAGGGTGCCGTGAACAGCGACTCCAGCGACCCGCTCCGCCCGTCCGACCACGTCGACGGCGACGACACGATCACCCAGCCGCGGCTCGGGTTCGTGGGTTGGCTGCGGTGGGGGTGGCGGCAGCTGACCTCGATGCGCACGGCTCTCATCCTGCTGCTCGTGCTCGCGATCGCGGCGATCCCCGGCTCGATCTTCCCGCAGCGGATGGCCGACCCGAATGGCGTCACGCAGTGGGAGCGCGACAACCCCGACCTGTTCCCGGTGCTCGACGGACTCAAGATGTTCGACGTGTACCTGTCGCCGTGGTTCTCGGCGATCTACCTGCTGCTGTTCGCTTCGCTCGTCGGCTGTGTGATCCCGCGCATCAAGCACCATGCGAAGGCGCTCCGCGCACGTCCGCCGCGCACTCCGGCACGGCTGCAGCGCCTCGAGGACTACCGTGCGGTGACGCGAGACCCCTCTGCGGACTCCGGGACGAAGACCGGTGATGCCGACGCCGAGGCCGCCGCATCGATCGATGTCGCGACGAAACAGCTCAAGGCACTCGGCTACCGGGTCGAACGCTACGACCGGGGCCGCACGTTCTCGGTCTCCGCGGAGCGCGGATACTGGCGTGAGACCGGCAACCTCCTGTTCCACCTCGCGCTCGTGGGCGTGCTCGTCACGGTCGGCATCGGCGGCGGGTTCTCGTACACAGGTCAGCGCGTGCTCGTCGAGGGCGAGACCTTCGCGAACACGCTCCTCGACTACGACTCGATGAACCGCGGTCGCTTCGTGGGCGACGATGCGTTCGCTCCGTACTCGATGCGCCTCGACTCGTTCGACGTGACGTACCAGCCGTTCGGCGAGCCGGGTTCCGGGCAGGCGGGCGACTTCTCGGCGAACGTGACCGTGCAGGAGAACGGTGAGGAGCGCACCGGCGCGGTCAAGGTGAACGAGCCGCTCGCGGTCGCCGACGACGACGTGTTCCTGCTCGGCAACGGCTACGCGCCGACCGTGACCGTGCGTGATCCCGAGGGCAAGGTCGTCTTCACGGGCAGCACGCCCTTCCTCCCGCAGGACACCAGCATGACCTCCCTCGGAGTTCTCAAGGTGCCGGACGGACTCGCCGAGCAGGTCGGCCTGGTCGGGTTCTTCTATCCGACGACCGGCGTGCTCGACACCGGTGCGTTCTTCTCCGCGTACGGCGACCTCACCAACCCGACGCTGACGCTCGATGTGTACACCGGCGACTTGGGCATCAACGAGGGCGTGCCGCGCTCGGTCTACGTGCTCGACACCACGGGGATGACCAAGCTCACCGGCCGCACCACGGACGTCGAGTCGATCGAACTCACCCCCGGACAGACCGCGCAGCTGCCGAACGGCCTCGGTTCGGTCACCTTCGAGGACGACTCTCCCGCAGGTGCGACGGACGCCTCGCAGTCGGTGAAGCGCTTCGCCTCGCTGCAGATCCACCGTGATGAGTCCGGCGTCTGGGTCCTCGGCTTCGCGCTGCTCGCCCTCGGCGGTCTCATGATCGCCCTGTTCGTGCCTCGTCGACGCGTGTGGGTCAAGGCCACCGCACGCGACGGCGAGATCGCTCTGGAGTACGCCGCACTCGCCCGTGGCGAGGACCCGACTCTCGCTGCCGCCGTGGACGACCTCGTCGCAGGGCACACCCGACTGCTCGACGCGGCCGGAGGAACCACGGCGCGCTCCCCGATCGATGACACCGCGGACGAGTCCGCCGAGCCGGAGACCCCGGCGCCCGAAACCCGGAAAGTAGACTGACACCATGCTCGAGCTCAACGTGATCTCGCCGGTCCTGCTCTGGACGGCGATCGCGATCTACGCGGCGGCCTTCGTGGCCTACGCCTTCGATCTCGCGCGGCGCTCGCAGGCGACGGCCGACGCGCTCACCGTCCGCGAGCAGGTGCTCGTCGGAGCCTCTGGGGGGAGCGTCCCGGCACCCGGCGAGGCCTCCGGTGCGGTCGCCGCCCCGCAGCGATTCGTGATGGCGCGGATCGGCACCTCGCTGACGGTGCTCGGATTCCTCTTTCAGCTCGCCGCCACCGTCACCCGCGGCATCGCGGCGGGGCGCGTGCCGTGGGCGAACCTGTACGAATTCGCGATGATGGGCACGTTGCTCATCATCGCGGTATACCTCGTGGTGCTCACCCGCATCGACCTGCGGTTCCTCGGCACTTTCATCACAGGCCTCGTCGTCGTGCTGCTCGGCCTGGGAGCGACGAACTTCTACGTCGATGTCTCTCCGTTGATGGACCCGCTGAAGAGCGTGTGGCTCGTCATCCACGTGTTCGTGGCCTCCCTCGCGACGGCCTTCTTCGCCCTCGCGTTCGCGCTCTCGGTGATCCAGCTCATGCAGTCGCGTCGCGAGAGACTCGTCGGCGAAGGCGCCACGAAGACCGGTCCCGGCTTCCTCCGGACCTTCCCCAACGCGGTACGCCTGGAGAGCCTGGCGTACATGTTCACGATCATCGGCTTCATCCTCTGGACGTTCACCCTCATCGCCGGGTCGATCTGGGCGTACTACGCCTGGAGCCGTTTCTGGGGCTTCGACGTGAAAGAGACCTGGACGTTCGTGATCTGGGTCCTCTATGCCGGCTACATCCATGCCCGTGCGACCCGCGGCTGGCGAGGCAATCCGTCGGCGTGGCTGGCGATCGTGGGCTTCTCCGCCGTGATCTTCAACTTCACGATCGTGAACGTGTTCTTCAAGGGCCTGCACGCGTACTCCGGTCTGAGCTGACCCGACTCTCGTAACGACACCGAGACCCGTCCGCGGCAGCATCCGCGCGGACGGGTCTCGTGCGTCCGGAGTGTTTGCCCTCCGGTGCGCCGAGGCGCAGTTGTATGCTCATCGCAAGGGAGCGCGCCCACGGCAGGAGTCCCACATGCCCGTCCTCGTCGGAATCGTTGAAGATCATCCCGCGATGCTGTTCGGGATCGTGACCATCCTCAACCGCAGCGGCGGTATCCGGGTCGCAGCCAGCGGTGCGACCGCGAACGAGGTCGCGCGCCGTGCACGGAGACTCGATGTGGTCCTGCTCGACCTCGCCCTCTCCGACGGTTCGACTCCGGCGGAGAACATCCTGACGCTCGAGTCCCTCGCGGCGAGCATCCTCGCGTACACCTCGGGGGATGAGCCGCATCGGCTCCGAGAGGCGGTGCGCGCGGGCGCATCGGGCATGATCGCCAAGTCGGAATCGCTCGAGGCCATCACCGCGTCGGTGCGACGCGCCGCGCAGGGGCACGTCGTGGCGACGACGGAATGGGCGGACGCGCTCGATGCGGACCGCCGGTTCGTCGCGGCGCATCTCAGCCAGCGTGAATCCGAGGTTCTGTCGCTGTACGCGTCCGGCCAGACCGCCGAGCGGGTCGCCCAGACCCTGTTCCTGTCGCGGGAGACCGTGCTCGATCACATCCGTCGCATCCGAGCGAAGTACGCCGCGGTCGATCGGACGGCGCCGACGAAGGTCGACCTGTTCCGGCGCGCGGTGGAGGACGGACTGGTCCTGCAGCCCAGCTGATCGTGCGTGAGGCGGTCAGCCCGCGAACGGCCAGATCAGCGGGACGTAGAAGACGGCGACCGCGAAGAACAGGATCATCAGGGGCCAGCCGAAGCGCGCGTAGTCGCCGAAGCGGTAGCCGCCGGGTTCCATGACCATCAGGTTCGCGGGCGTTGCGACCGGGGTGAGGAACGAGGCCGCACCCGCGATCGTGAGGGCCATCAGGAACGGCAGCACCGACGCATCCATCGCGGCGGCGAGAGCGACCGCCACGGGGGCCACGATGAGCACGGTCGCGGTGTTGCTGATGAGCTGCCCGAGAACGAGGGTGATGAGCACGATCACGGCGACGGCGGCATGCGGGCCGGCCGTGCCCAGGAACGAGCGCAGGCCGTCGGCGATGAGCTGTGCGGCACCGGTCTCCTGGAACGCGGTCGAGAGCGGGATCATGCCGGCGACCAGGATGACCGTCGTCCAGGAGATCGCCCGGTATGCCCGGGTGATCGACACCGCTCCGCTCAGGATCAGGGCACCGGCTGCGAGGAGCCCCGCGATCGCAGCGGGCACGATGCCGGTCGCGAGCAGGACGATCATCGCGAGCAGGATCACGGCCGTGCGCTTGGCACCCGCGCCGAGCGGGACCGACCGGCGCAGGGTGAGCGGCGCATCGACGACCAGGACCTCGTCGCGCTTCGAGGTGTGCCGGTGCAGGTCGTCCCAGGACCCGTCGAGAAGCAGGGCGTCTCCGGCCTGCAGGTCGGTGCCTGACTCGTCGAGTGCCTCCTGCCCTCGTCGCACTCCGAGCACGACCAGATCGCCCGACGGCGTGCACATGCCGGGGAAGACGTGCAGGCCGATCAACGACGATCGCGGCGGCACGACGACCTCGGCGACCCCTCGCGACGCCGAGACCAACGCCCGGTCGTGGGAGATCGCGTAGTCGGATCGCAGCGTCGACGCGAGGCGTTCGAGATCGATCGGAGCCGAGGCCGGGGTGCGCTCGGGCAGCAGCCGGTTACCGAGCAGCAGGATGATGGCCAGCGTCCCCACCAGAAGCGGAAGCCCGGCGAGGGCGAACTCGAAGAACCCGAACGGGCGGGCACCGCTGTCGGCGGCGACCTCGGACACGATGATGTTGACCGGTGTGCCGGTGAGAGCGAGCATCGAGCCGGCGTGTGCGGAGAACGCGAGCGGCATCAGCATCTGAGACGGGCGTATCCCGGCGCGCGCCGCGACGACCACGACCAGGGGCAGGAGCGCGGCCACCGACCCGTTCACGCTGATGACCGCGGTCATCGCGGCGGCCAGCAGCCCGATCGTGAGGAGCAGGCGCGCGCGGCCGGTTCCGGAGCGGGCCACGACCTCCTGTCCGGCCCAGGCGATGATGCCCGTCGACTCCAGAGCCTCGCTCACCACGAACAGGGAGGCGATGAAGAGCACGGTCGGATCGCCGAAACCGGCGAGGGCGGAGGTCAGATCGAGCACCCCGGTCAGGTAGAGGGCGACCGAGACCCCGACGGCCACGACTCCGAGCGGGATGCGATTCGAGACGAACGCGATCACTGCGCAGAGCAGGATGACGAACGTCGCGATGATCGGGTCCACGGCCCCACGATAGGGCGACGCTCGCATCGCGGCGACCCCCCTAGTTCTAGGGGGTGGTCTTGTGGGAGCTTCTCGCTCGACAGGATCATGGGGGCTATGGCTACGGAGAAGTCGTCGAGCACCCCCGATGCCGGGGGTAAAGGGTTCCTGAACTGGATCGAGAAGGTCGGCAACAAGGTGCCGGATCCGACGATCATGTTCGTCTACCTGATCGGCCTCATCGCCGTGCTCTCCGCGATCCTCGCGTGGATCGGGGTGTCGGTCACCGACGATGTCGTGGTCCCGGTGCCGAAGGAAGAATTCTCCCAGGTCAACGAGCAGTTCGGTGGCAACTGGCAGATCTATGACACCACCACCGGGATGCCCGCCGAGATCCCCGACTACACGATCGAGGAGCGCACCTTCGAGGTGCGCAACCTGCTCTCGATCGACGGCATCCGCTTCTTCTTCTCCTCCTTCGTCGACAACTTCGCGGGCTTCGGTGTGGTCGCCGTCGTGCTCATCGCGATGGCGGGCGTCGGAGTGGCAGAGCACGCGGGGTTGATGGGCGCGATGATCCGTCGCGTCGTGAAAGTGGCCCCGCGCCGTTGGCTCGCGTTCATCCTGATCTTCGTCGGTGTGCTGTCGTCGGTGGCGACGGATGCCGGCTACCTGATCCTCGTGCCGCTCGCCGCCGCAGCCTTCCTCACTGTTGGGCGGCATCCGCTGGCCGGTCTCGCCGGGGCATTCGCCGGTGTCGGCGCGGCCTTCGGGGCCAACCTCCTGATCACGCCCAGCGACAGCATGCTCACCGAGATCACCAATGAGGTGCTCGTCAGCGCCGGGATGCAGCCGATCGAGGTGACGCAGAACTTCTACTTCGGGATCGTGTCGACCTTCCTGCTCGCCACGGTGGCGCTCCTGGTGACGGTGTTCGTCACCGAGAAACGTCTGGGCTCCTACGACCGCAGAGACATGACGATCGCGGATGAGGCCGAAGGCGTCGACCACGACGCCGAGGCCCGCGGGCTGAAGTTCTCGTTCTGGGCGCTGCTGGGGTTCGTCGCCCTGGTCCTCGCGCTGACCCTGCCACCCGGCGCACCGTTGCGTGACCCGGAGACCGGCGCGATCATCGGCACGACGCCCTTCATGGCCAGCCTGGTCTTCCTCATCTCCCTCGCCTTCCTGGTGTGCGGCGTCGCTTACGGCGCGGGGGCGAGGACGCTGCGAGGCGGAACGGCCACCGTCCGTGCGATCGCCAAGACGTTCGCGAGTCTGGGCGGTCTGCTGGTGATGTTCCTGATGATCGCCCAGTTCATCGCGCTGTTCAACTGGACCAATCTCCCGACCGTCGCTGCGGTCTCGGCCGCCGAGCTGCTCGAGCAGGCGAGTGTCCCCGCCATCGTCCTGCTGCTCGCGTTCATCGTCGTGATCGTGATCCTGGACTTCATCCTCCCGGGGCTCGTGCCCAAGTGGGTGATCTTCGCGCCGGTGTTCATCCCGATCTTCGCGTCGCTCGACGTGGCACCGCAGACGCTCCTCGCCGCCTACCGGGTGGGGGACTCACCCGTGAACGTGCTGACGCCGCTGATGGTCTACCTGCCGTTCATGGTCACCGTGGCGCAGCGTTACAAGAAGGAGGCGGGTATCGGCACGATCATCGCCCTGATGATCCCGTATGCGGTGTGGATGCTGCTCTCCTGGACGGCGCTGTACGTGGTCTGGTTCCTCCTCGGCATCCCCTGGGGCCCGAGCTCACCGGTCGACATCGCCGGCTGACCGCCATCGCCGGCGGACGACGTATCCGAACAACCGCACAGAAGGAGCAGACCTCATGGACCGCAGACCCAACAAGCTGATCCCCGCCGATCTGAAGACTACGCCCGGGCTGGATGCCGTGGACGCCGTGGATCTCCGGGTCGGTGAGATCGCCTCCGACGTCGAGGCGATCGGAGTCGGGGTGTACACCGACGGGGACGTTCCGGGTGAGCTCGGGTTCGACCGCGCCGGCCTGGAGGATGCGGGGTTCACTGCCGAGCCGGGGACCTCGCTGGTGCTGCCGCGCGCGGGTCAGCCGGATCTCGTCGCCGTCGGTCTGGGCGATCGAGCGGATGTCGGGCCGCGTGGCCTTCGCGATGCAGCGGCTGCTCTCGCTCGCGCTGTCCCCCGTCGGGCGACCCTGGGGCTGCGGATCGGCGACCTCGCGGGGGTGGAGGCAGGCGAGGCTGTGCGAGCGCTCGCCGAAGGGGCACTCCTCGCGCGCTACCGGTACACCGTGCTGAACGCGTCGTCGAAGCACGTCCCGCTCGCCGCCTTCACCGTGGATGTGCCGGGCGCGGACGGCGGGCCACTCGAGGTCGCACGCACGGCTGCCCGCGCCGGTGTCGTGGCCCGTGATCTGGCGAACACCCCGCCCGGTCACCTGACAGCTGTGAACATGGGCGAGATCGCGGTGGAACTCGGAGCGCGTTTCGGATTCGAGGTCGAGCTGTTCGACAAGCAGGCGCTCATCGATCTCGGCTGCGGGGGTCTGCTCGGCGTCAATCAGGGATCCGTGGAGGAGCCGCGCATGATCAAGCTCGTCTACACGCCCGAGGGTGGCGGCTCCGGCCACCTCGGCCTGGTGGGCAAGGGCATCATGTACGACTCGGGTGGCATCAGCCTCAAGCCCAGCGACCCGATGCATCTGCTCATGAAGATGGACATGGGCGGTGCTGCGGCCGTGCTCGGTGCCTTCGTCGGAATGCGCGACGCCGGAGTCTCGACCAAGGTCTCGGGCTGGCTGATGTGCACCGACAACATGCCGTCCGGTACCGCGTACAAACTCGGTGACGTGCTCACGGCGCGCGGCGGCACCACGATCGAGGTGAAGAACACCGATGCCGAAGGGCGTCTCGTGATGAGCGATGCCCTCGTGCTCGCGACCGAGGACGGGGTGGACGCGATCGTCGACATCGCCACACTCACCGGTGCCGCACTGGTCTCTCTCGGCTCCGCGACCGCGCCGGTCTTCGGCAACGACCAGACGATGGTCGACCGGGTGCGTGAGGCCGCGGCGCTCGCCGACGAGCCCGTGTGGCAGCTGCCGCTCGAGCAGAAGTATCGCAAGCAGCTCGACTCGGACATCGCCGACATCGCGAACCTCGGTGGCCCCTTCGCCGGAGCCACGACGGCGGCGCTGTTCCTGCAGCACTTCGTGGGGGAGACCCCGTGGGCGCATATCGACATCGCCGGGACGATGCAGACCGAGAAGGACGACTCCTGGCGTACCGCAGGTGCCACCGGCTTCGGCGCGCGACTGCTGTTGGAGGCGGCCCGGAGCTTCACGCCTACCTCGTGAGCCTCAGCCGCCGAGCGGTATCACCTCGGCGTGCTCGGCGCCGTCCTGGTACCAGACCAGTTCGGCTTCGCGCACGACTTCGGCAGGCTGTGGCGTGAGGGAGCGGGCCTCCTCCTGGACGACGCGGTCCCACGTGGCGGCGTCGAGCGTCTTGCCGTAGAGCACGGACAGATGGAACGTCCACTCCTCGAGGGGCAGCTCTCCGATGCGACGAAGATCCGTGCGATCCAGCGCATCGGTCAGCGACGAGTATGCGGAGACGAGTGACGTCGTGCGTGCGAGACGGACGACCAGGATCTGCCAGGGCGTGGGGAACTCGTCGACGGCGTCGCCGATGATCTCGATGGGCGACTGCTGCGCGGCCCACGCGCGGACCAGCTCGCCGAGCTCCTCTCGCCGTTCCGGTTCGAAGAAGCCTCGGAGGGTGACGTGCTCCGTGTGCGGGTATCGCAGCGGCATGCCCAGATGCGCGAGCGCGGTGCTCTGGATCTCCCGATAGGTCGCTGCGACGTCCGCGGTCGGCCGGAGCACGAGGTACTGCTGACCGTTCAGGCTCTCCAGTTGGTCGGGGGTGCTCATGAACGGTCGGCGCATGCGGAGAGCCTAGGTCTCGTCGACGGGGATGCGAAAACCGAGACCGAAACACTCCAGCCCGGCGTGTCATGAGTCGACGCGCCGGGCCGGGAGCGGATGGCCTCCGCTTTCGCAGGGTGCTCAGGTCGCGGCGACGACCGCCCGCGCCGAAGTGGTCCGTCGGAGGGCGACGGCGAGGGTCGTGGCCACGAGCGACAGCACGCCCCACACGACCAGGGCTGCGACCGCGGAGCCGCTCGCGGTGATCAGTCCCGCGAAGGCCGGAGCGGTGGGCAGGACCGCGCCGAGTCCGGCCAGCCAGTCGGGCACGGTGGAGATCAGACCCGTGGCGACCGCGAGCACACCGACGAGCGCCGAGATCCACCGCCCCACACCGCCGAACAGTGCGACGAGTGCCTGGTTCGCAGCGGCGAACACCACGCCGGCGAGCACGGCTGTGCCGGCGAAGGCCCACCAGGCGGGGGCGTCGTAGCTCGCGACGATCTGCACGATCAACGACACGAGCAGGCCCTGCCCTGCCCCGATCAGAGCAGCGGGTGCGAAGGCGCGCAACGTGAGCGTGGCAGACGAGCGTCGTGAGGTGAGGGTGCGGGCGGTGTGGGCGCGCATGACGAGGAAGGTCGCGAGTCCGCCGAACCACAGCACGACGGCGGCGAGCAGCGGGATCGCGGTCGGGCCGAAGATCGTGTCCATCGACGAGTTCGACGACACCGGATCAGCGATCACCGAGGCGAGGGACTTCGACTCCGAGTCGCTGAAGGAGGGGAGCGAGTCGGAGGCCGTGCGCAGACCGCCCGCGAGGTCACCCGTACCGGTGACCAGGGTGTCGAGCCCGGTCGAGAGCTCCGTGGCACCGTTGGCGAGGCTGGTCGCACCGGTCGACAGCTGGGTGGCTCCGGATGCGATGCCCCGCGCGCCCGTGGCGGAAGCGCTGATGCCCTGGTCCGCGATCTGCGTGAGCCCGGAGGACAGCTGCGTGACGCCGTCGCCGGCCTGGGACATCTGCCCGGCGATGGTCGAGAACGTCCCCGGAAGGGCGGCGACGCCGGCGGAGACCTTCTTGCTGTTCAGGATCCCGGATGCCGTACCGGCGTCCGTCGCCACAGTTCCTGCTTCTGCGGCCAGGTCGGAGAGCAGCTGGCACTCCGCCGGGTCCGAGACCGGGGGCGTGCAGACCGCAGCGGCTGCGGCTCCGAGTTTCTGAGCGAGGTCGGCCGATCCGCTCGCGGCAGCCTGCGCCGAGGATGATGCACTCTGAATCGCGCCCACCAGTTGCTTCGAATCCTCGGCTCCGGACTGAAGCTGAGATGCTCCGGCCGTCAGCCCTGAGCCGATCTGCGCGGCACCCGCGGCGGCATCCCGCGTCTTGCCCGCGATCGTGTCGAGTCCGGTGGCGAGTGACGATGCACCGGTGCTGAGTTCGCCCGCACCGGAAGCGAGTTTCGTGGCACCGTCGGGGATCGCTGCGGCTCCGGTCGCGGCATCCCGCGCTCCGTTCGCGAGCTTCAACGCACCATCCGCCGCCTCGCCGATCTGGTCGCCGATGGTGGTGAAGCCGACCAGGATGTTCTCGGTCGTGGCCTCGGAGAGCATGGTGCCCATGGTCGAGGCGGCGACGTCGGCGATCTGGCCCGTGATGAGGTCATCGGCGACGAGGCCGTCGTCGGGTGTGGTGACGGTGATCGTGGCTTGCTCGGCCTCCCCACCGCCGTCCGAGATCGCGGTGCCCGCGGAGGTGGCGGCCGCGGAGAACTCCTCCGGGATCGTGATGACGGCCTGGTAGGTGCCGTCGGCGAGTCCGTCGCTGGCGTCGTCCTCGTTGGAGATGACCCAGGTGAGGTTCGAGTCCAGGTCGTCCGATCCTTCGACCAGGCCCGAGGCGAGCTGGCGTCCGAGCGGGGTCACCTGCCCGTCGATGGTCACCGGATCGTCGAGATTGACGATCGCCGCGGTCATCGAGTCCAGACGCTCGGTCGGGTTCTGCAGGGCCGCGACCAGGATGCCGCCGACCGCGGCAGGCAGCAGCAGCACTCCGAGAATCGTGAGCCACGTGATGGGTTTGCGGGAGCGGGCGCGCTCGATGGGGAGGGTCATGCGGTCACCTCGGTGGCTTTCGTCGTGTCGTCCTCAGGTCGAGGCCCCCTTTCGTCGTCGATACCCCCGTCTGGATGCGGTGACTCGAGGGGGTGTCGACGCTCGGCGGGGGTGTCGACGGAGAGAAGGTCGGGGGTGGGACGACCTGCGGCGGCGAGGAGGTCGCGCGCGACCTCGGGCGCGGTGGTCGTGAGGATCACCGCGGTCGCAGCATCCGCATCCCGGAGTCGGGCGGCGATCTGATCGCGCGCGTCGAGGGGGAGCCTCTCGACGCCGTCGATCACGACCACCGCGGGTCGATCCCGCAGCGCCTCGGAGAGCTCGGATGCCGGGACCCCGGCATCCGTCGCGATCAAGGCGCCGACGTGTGCGCGCACCCAGGCCGCGCGTCCTGGCAGCAGATGCCCCGCCACCCGGAGGCGGCCTGCGTCAGGCGTCACCCGTCCGGCGATCGTCAGAGCCAGCGCACGCAACGCGGCACCGGAGCTCCCGGTCAGCAGCAGCGCTCCGCCCGGACGGACCCGGAGGTGCAGTCCGTCGATCCCGGCCTCCGTCAGCACGAGGTCGTCGGCGGCGACGATCGAACCGTCTCCCGGCCAGGCAGCGAGGTGCCGCTCGCGTTCCACCGCCTCGCCCTCGACGTCGACGCGGGGGAGGACCTTCTCCAGCCAGGCCGGGAGCTCCCAGGCGCGCTCGCCGAGGATCGCCATCAGCGCGGGGATCAAGGTCATGCGCACCAGGAAGGCGTCGATCGCGATGCCGGCCGCGAGGCCCAGGGCGATGGGTTTGAGCGACGAGTCGCCCTCGGGGACGAACGCCACGAAGACGGCGAACATGATGAGGCCGGCCGCCGTGACCACCTTCGCCGACCCGGTGAACCCGCTGCGAACGGTGCGCAATGCGGCAGCGCGCCGCGTCGCCCGGTCGGGGCTCTTGGAGTCCGGGTCGTGCACGAAGTCCTCCCGCATGCGCGAGACGAGGAAGACCTGGTAGTCCATCGCGAGTCCGAATAGCACGCCCATCAGGATGATCGGCATGAAGCTGATGATGGGCCCGACCCGGGCGACGTGCAGGAGGTCGGCGAACCAGCCCCATTCGAACACGGCCCCGACGACGCCGAACGCCGCCACGATCGAGAGCAGGTATCCGGCGGCCGCGGTGATCGGCACCCACAGCGAGCGGAACACGATGGTCAGCAGGATCAGCGAGAGGCCGATCACGAAGATGCCGAACGGCAACAGGGCATTGCCGAGCTGATCGGAGATGTCGATGCCGACGGCGGTGAAGCCGGTGACCTTGAGGTCGATGCCGAACTCGTCGAGCCACTCGTCGTGATGGCTGCGCAGCTCGCGGACGAGGTCGGCGGTCGCCGGGTCGTCCGGGGCCGTCTCCGGGATGATCTGGACGATGCCGGTGTCAGCGGTCTCGTTCGGTGTCGCGAGGGCGACTTCCTTGACGCCAGGTACCTTCGCGACGGCATCCCCGAGGTCTTCCATCAAGGTGAGCGGATCGGTGGACGTGACGATCGTGCCCGTGAGGATCAGCGGGCCGTTGAACCCGGGGCCGAATTCCTCAGCGACGAGGTCGTAGTTCTGACGCGCTTCCGAGTCCTTCGGCAGCACCCCGGCGTTCGGGAGGGCGAGGTTCAGGCTGAGGGCGGGGATGGCCACGATGCCGAGGCCGATCACCACGGCGAGGGAGACGAGGCGGGGGCGCTTGGTGACACCGTTCACCCAGCGGGCACTGCCCTTGGCGCGGGCGGGAGCCGCGGGCGCGCTGTCGGGGTCGTCGCTCGCGTCCTTCTTCTTGGGCTTCGGTGCGCGCTTCGGCCGACCGACCACTCTGCCCTTCATGAATCCGAGGAGCGCGGGGGTGAGGGTGACCGCGATCGCGACAGCGACGGCCACGGCGACCGAGGCGGCGATGCCCATGGTCGTCAGGAACGGGATGCCGGCGAAGCCGAGTCCGATCAGGGCGATGAGTACGGTGACGCCCGCGAACACCACGGCGGAGCCGGCCGTCCCGACGGCGCGCGACGCGGACTCCTCAGGATCGACGCCCTCGCGCACCTGATCCTGATGTCGCGCCATGATGAACAGTGCGTAGTCGATGCCGACCGCGAGCCCGAGCATGAGCGCCAGCAGCGGCGTGGTGGAAGAGACCGTGGCGAAGGCCGTCGCCGTGAAGATGCCTGCCATCGAGATGCCGACGCCGAGGATCGCCGTGAGGAGGGGAAGACCGGCGACGACGAATGAGCGGAAGGTGACGATCAGGACCAGCAGCGCGATGAGCAGACCGACCGCCTCGGTGAGCGTGACGCCCGGGATCGAGATCGCGAAGAGGTCGCCGCCGAGGGAGGTCTGTGCGCCGTCCGGGAGCTCGGAGTCCAGGTCGCTCACGACGGTGCGCAGTGCCTCTTTCGTGTCGTCCGAGACATCCGTGGACTCACCGTCGAACTGCACACGGACGATCGCCGCGGTGTCGTCGTCGTTGATCATCCCGCTGACCATCTCGTCGTACGGCGAGGTGGCCGCGAGGACACCGTCGAGGTCCGCGAGGTCGTCGACGGCCTCTTCGATGTGGTCGCGGTAGTCGTCATCCGTGACCTGATCGCCGTCGGAGGCCACCACGATGAACTGCGCGTTCGTGCCGCTCACCTGGGGGAAGGACCGGGAGAGCTGCTCCAGACCTGCCTGGGACTCGGTTCCGGGGATGGAGAAGGTGTTGTCCGTGCCTGCGCCGAGCACGAGGGCACCGGCACCGGCGATGCCGAGCGCGAGGAGCCAGGACACGAGGACTCGCCACGGGTGACGGAACGACCAACGTCCGAGTGAGGACAGGAGTGTGGACACGCGTTCCTCCGAAAGGGTGCGGGGTGGATACACAGGTGTATCCGATACATAGATGTATCGTAAGGTGACCCGCACGGGTGAGTCTGTGTGCGGGGTGTGAATCGTGCGAGAGTGAAGGGTCAGGAGGTTTCGATGTCGACACCCGCAACCCGTAGTCGCGAGAACACGCGTGCCCGTCTGCTGGAGGCGGCGGCGCAGGTCTTCGCCGAAGTCGGACTTGACGGTGCCTCCGTCGAGGCGGTCTGCGAGCGTGCAGGGTTCACCCGCGGCGCGTTCTACTCGAACTTCGAATCCAAGGACGAGCTCTTCCTGATGCTGGCGGCCAGCGTCTCCGAGGTGCGTGTGAGCGCGGTGCGTGCGCGCGTCGAGCAGCTGACCGCGGACGGCGCGCTCGCCGAGGGCTGCGACCCCATCGAGCTCGTCCAGCAGATCATGGAGCTCGGAGGCGATGACCGCCTCGGCGTGATGCTGATGAGCGAGATCCGTATCCGTGCACTGCGTGACCCCGAGTTCGGCGCGGCCTATCTCGTTCAGGAGAGCGAGATGGTCGGGAGCATCGCGCAGATCATCGAGGACATCGTGTCGGCGGGGCCGTTGCAGTTGCGGCTGCCTGCGGAGACGGCGGCGCGGATGCTCATGATCCTCTGGGAGGGCATGACCGTGCGTGGTGCGATGGCAGGGCTCGACGACGCGCAGCTGCGGCATTCGGGCAGCGAGCAGCTCGGACGGCTCGTGCAGCTGTTCATCGAGTTGTAGCGGTCCCGGTCCGCTCGTTCAATCCTCGGCCGACACGCCAGATGCCGGACCGTACCCGCGGAAGCGCCCGAGATCTGGCGTGTCGGCGGCGCGCGGGGTCAGTGCGCGGCGGCGGACAGCTCGTAGTGGCAGCGGGCGAGGCGAGCGAACCACCATTCGCGGCGTTCGTCCGAGGCGGCGAGGCGGCTGAGTGCTTCCGCGTCCGGGGTCACGCGTCCGACCGGGATCGAGCCGTCAACCGGACGCAGGTCGGCCACGTCGTCGAGGAACAGCGACGCCGTGCCGAGCCCGCAGTCGTAGTCCAGCGTCGGAAGGGCGGCGGCGAGCGCGGCTCCCTGGGACAGGCCGATCGCGGTGTCCAGCGCGCTCGAGACCACGACCGGGAGTCCAGCAGCCGTGACGATCTGCAGGGCGTGCGTGATGCCGCCCAGTGGCTGGGCCTTGATCACGAGGAGGTCGGCGGCACCGGCGCGGGCGACCGCGAGTGGATCGGAGGACTTCCGCACGCTCTCATCTGCTGCCACCGGGATGCCCATGTACTTCACGCGCGTGCGGAGTTCCGCCAGCTCCGGAACCGTCGCGCAGGGTTGCTCGACGTATTCCAGGTCATATTCACCGAGGGCGTGCACCGCGTGCTCGGCCTCGTCGACGTTCCAGGCGCCGTTCGCGTCGACCCGGATGCGTCCCTCGGGCCCCATCGCCTCGCGCACCGCCCGGACGCGTGCCACGTCGTCGGCGAGGGTCTGCCCCGGCTCGGCGACCTTGACCTTGGCCGTGCGGCACCCCGTGAACCGCGACAGCAGCTCAGCCACGCGGTCGGCCTCGATCGCCGGGACGGTCGCGTTCACGCCGATCCGATCACGGAGCGGTTCAGGCTGGGGGCGCCAGGCGAAGTCGATCGCCGCGGCGAGCCAGGTCGAGGCCTCGACGTCGTCGTACTCGACGAACGGTGAGAACTCCGCCCAGCCTTCCGGTCCTTCGAAGAGGAGCGCTTCGCGCACATCGACGCCGCGGAAGCGACTGTGCAGGGGGAGGGCGACGACCCTGGCCGAGTCGAGCAGGTCTGCGAGCGGCGGGATCATGTGCCCATTCTGCTCCGTGGAGCATGCGGGCCGGTGTTCGTCGTCCGGGTGAGTCGTCAGGTCGGCACCGCGCTTCGATTGTCGATGTGCCATTGCCAATAGTGTGTGACACACAGTATTGTGTTCGACATGAACGAGACGCTCGATACGCACCTGCAGGAACTGAGGCGCGGCACGGTGGTGCTCGCCTGCCTGCAGCTGCTGCGTGCGCCGGGGTACGGCTACTCGCTTCTCGAGCAACTCGAGCGCCGCGGCTTCGCGACGGACGCCAACACGCTGTATCCGCTGCTTCGCCGTCTGGAGAAGCAGGAGTACCTCACGAGCGAGTGGAACACCGAGGAAGCCAGGCCGCGCAAGTTCTACCGCACCTCCGAAGCAGGCATCCGGCTGGCCGACACCCTCACCGACGAATGGCGGTCACTCACGACCGCGATCACCTCTCTCACCACAGAGGAGAACTGACATGACCACGACGACCACGCTCGCGGAGCGGTACATCAGTGCCACGATCCGCAGTCTCCGTCCCGACGCCCAGGACGACGTCCGTGCAGAGCTCGAGGCCTCCATCGCCGATGCGATCGAGGCGCGGGTGGACCAGGGCGACGCACCGGAGGATGCCGAGCGCGCGGTGCTCACCGAGCTCGGCGACCCCGGCGTCCTCGCCGCCGGCTATGCGGATCGCCCGCTGTACCTCATCGGTCCGCGGTTCTACCTGACCTGGTGGCGGCTGCTCAAGCTGCTGCTGATCATCGTTCCGGTCTGCGTCTTCGGAGCGGTCGCCCTCGGGCAGACCATCGCGGGCGCTCCGGTCGGCGAGATCATCTCCTCATCGATCCTCGCCGCCGGGGGCGCGATCCTCCACATCTGCTTCTGGACCACTTTGGTGTTCGTCATCCTCGATCGCACCGACAGCGCGACGGCGATCGAGAAGTGGGACCTCGACCAGCTCCCGGAGCCGAGCGAGAACGGTGTGGCGGGGCGGAACGATCTGATCGCATCGCTCGTCTTCCTCGGGATCTCCGTCGGCGCGCTCCTCTGGGACCGTTTCCGAGGCTTCGTCATCGTGGACGGCACCGTCGTGCCGATCGTCGATCCACAGTTGTGGCCCTGGGGGATCAGCGTCCTGTTCCTCCTGATCGCCGCGGAGGCGGTGTTCGCCGTCGTGCTGTTCCGCACGAGACGGTGGACGATCGGCCTGGCTGTGGTGAACACGATCCTCGCTCTGATGTTCCTTCTCTGGGTCGTCGCCCTCCTGCTCACGAACCAGCTCGTGAATCCGGACTTCCTCGCGCGGATCGCAGCTGCGGGCGGCGAGGGTTTCGCCGCGGGGCAGGCGGCATCCGCCGACGAGGGTGGCGTCTTCCGTATCCTCGCCGTGCTGTTGGGGTTCGGCTTCGCGATCGGTGTCGGCTGGGACATCGTCGACGGCTGGATCAAGACGGTACGCGCTCGCCGCGCCTGACATCACGGAATCCCGCACCGAGCGGGGCGAGGAATAGGCTGGATGTCGTGACCAGCGCATTCGTCTCCGACCTCTTCGACCCGGCCGAATGGGTGCTCGCGCCCGAGGCCGAGAGCTACACCGATATCACTGCGCACGTCTCGCGCGACGGCGGAGTCGCACGCATCGCCTTCAACCGTCCGGAGGTGCGCAACGCGTTCCGCCCGCACACCGTCGACGAGCTCTACCGTGCCCTCGACATCGCCAGGCAGGACGCGCGCATCGGCGCGGTGCTGCTCACCGGCAACGGTCCGAGCCCGAAAGACGGCGGCTGGGCGTTCTGCTCCGGTGGTGACCAGCGAATCCGCGGTCGTGACGGCTACAAGTACTCGGACGCCGAGACGGCGGTCGTCGACGGTGCGAGCCGTGCCGCGGTCGGTCGTCTGCACATCCTCGAGGTGCAGCGCCTCATCCGCTTCATGCCCAAGGTCGTCATCGCGGTCGTGCCGGGGTGGGCAGCGGGAGGCGGGCACTCCCTGCACGTGGTCTGCGACCTCACGATCGCATCCGCGGAGGAGGCCCGCTTCAAGCAGACGGACGCCGATGTCGGCAGCTTCGACGCCGGCTACGGGTCTGCGTACATGGCTCGCCAGACCGGTCAGAAGTTCGCGCGTGAGGTGTTCTTCCTCGCCGAGGAGTACTCCGCGCAGCGCGCGTACGAGATGGGCGCCGTGAACCGTGTGGTCCCGCACGCCGAACTCGAACGCGAAGCGCTGAAGATGGCCCGCACCGTGCTCACGAAATCGCCCACGGCGATCCGCATGCTGAAGTTCGCCTTCAATGCCGTCGACGACGGTCTGGTCGGACAGCAGGTGTTCGCCGGGGAGGCGACCCGCCTGGCCTATGGCACCGATGAAGCCGTCGAGGGCCGCGACTCGTTCCTCGAGAAGCGCGATCCCGACTGGTCTTCCTTCCCCTGGCACTACTGAGCCGGAGAGCAGCATGGTCGCACTGATCCCGACGGATGCCGAAGACCCGGCACAGCTGCGGGATGCCTTGGAGCGTGCGTTCGACGGCGGCCCCGCCCTGGGACTCGGGATGGTTGACGGCGCGCCCGAGGGCGTCGCCGACGGCATCGCGGCCGTCATCGCGACGTCAGGGTCGAGCGGCATCCCGAAGCGAGTCGCGCTCAGCGGTGAGGCGTTGCGGGCGAGCGCCGAGGCCACCGCGGCGCGGATCGGCAGCGGACGCTGGCTGCTCGCCCTCCCCGCCGGCTACGTCGCGGGGCTGCAGGTGCTCGTGCGCTCGATCCTCGCCGGTACCCGGCCGTCGCGGATCGAGGGCCGCTTCTCGCCGGAGTCCTTCGCTGAGGCGACCTTCGAGATGATGCGCCCTTCGTCGCCGTCGGGCATCCCCGACCTGTACACCTCGCTGGTCCCGGCCCAGGTCGCGACGCTGCTCGATGCGGCGGAGGACACGGCGGTCCGTGCCGCGCTCACGGCGTATCGAGCGATCCTCGTCGGTGGGCAGGCGCTCCCGGAGCCCCTCCGCGAGCGGGCGGCCGACCTCGGAGTGCGTCTGGTGCGCACCTACGGCTCGACGGAGACCAGCGGCGGGTGCGTCTACGACGGTGTGCCACTCGACACCGTGGGGGTGCGCGTGGTCGATGGCGAGCTGCGTCTCGCGGGTCCCATGCTCGCCGAAGGGTACCTCGGCGACGGGTCGCTGACGGCCCGGACGTTCGTCCACGACGAGCACGGGATCCGCTGGTACCGCACCGGCGACCTGGGCCTGGTGGAGGAGGGGATCGTGCGTGTGCACGGCAGAGCGGACAATGTGATCGTCTCGGGCGGGATCAACATCTCGCTCGATCGCGTGGAGCGCATCGTCCGTCGGATCGCGGGACTTCACGAGGCCGTGGTGGTCGGCGTGGAAGACGAGCGCTGGGGGGAGGCCTCGGTGATCGTCGCAGTCCGCGGCGAGGTCCTGCGGCGCAGCGAGTCCGAGCAGCTCGCCCACGCGCGCGACGCCGTCGAAGACGAGCTCGGCAGGCACGCACGTCCGGCCCGCCTGATCCTCGTGGACGAGATCGACGTCCTCCCATCCGGGAAGCCCGACCGCGAGGCGATCCGGCGCGCCGTCGTCGAGTTGCACTGAGCGTCGCTGCCCTGCGCTCTGCCAGACTGAACCGCATGGCCTCGTACACGCATGGACACCACGAATCCGTCCTCCGCTCGCACAACTCGCGCGACATCGCGAACTCCGCGGCCTACCTTCGTCCGCACCTCACCGCGGCGACGCGGCTTCTCGACGTCGGGGCGGGGCCGGGCACCATCACCGCCGACTTCGCCGGGATCGTCGCCCACGTCACCGCGACCGAGATCGACGAGAACGCGCTGTCCCTGTCGCGCGACCTCGCCGGCGAGCGGGGCCTGACGAACCTCTCCTTCTCGATCGAGGACGTGCACGCCCTGAGCTTCCCCGATGCCTCCTTCGACGTCGTGCACGCGCACCAGGTGCTGCAGCATGTCGGCGACCCGGTGCAGGCCCTACGGGAGATGCGCCGAGTGACCGCTCCGGGTGGCATCGTCGCCGCTCGCGATGCGGACTACGCGGGCTTCATCTGGTTCCCGATCCTGCCCGAACTCGACCGCTGGCTGACGCTGTACCAGGCAGCCGCGCGGGCGAACGGCGGGGAGCCCGATGCCGGACGACGACTGTTGGCCTGGGCGCGCGCCGCGGGCTTCGAAGAGGTCACGGCGACGGCGTCCACCTGGTGCTACGCCTCTCCTTCCGAGCGTGCGTGGTGGGGCGGGATGTGGGCCGACCGCATCCTCGAGTCGGCACTCGCACGGCAGCTCGTCGACAGCGACCTGGCGACGCGGGCCGAGCTGCAGGAGATCAGCGACGCCTGGAAGCGCTGGGCCGATGACGGCGACGGCTGGTACCTCGTGCCGCACGGAGAGATCATCGCCCGCGTGTGACGAGCCGGGGATACATCCTGCGACGGATGCCCGCCCCCAGACCCTCGCGTAGCGTGGGGGAGTGATCCGCCCCCTGTCCCGCACGGCGCTGATCCTCGACATCGTCGGGGCGGCGCTGCTCTTCCTCGTCTTCGTCCCGATGTCGATCGTGTTCTACGGTCCGGGTACCGGGAACAGCGCGCTCGGGGGCGCGGCGGTCGTGGCCGTGGTCTTCGCCGCCGTCCTGATGTTCGGCGGTGTCGCGATCGGGCGACTCGCGCCCGGGCTCGCCCTCGCCGCCGCGTGGGCGGGCGCGATCCTCCAGATGCTGGCCGGATTCGGGCCGGTGCCGATCGACATCGCTATCCTGCTCGTGCTCTACGCCACGGCGGCCTGGGGAACTCGGCGTGTGCTCTGGTGGGGGTTCGGCTCCGCGCTTCTGGGCGGCCTCATCGCCGCGCTGTACATGGTGGTCGTCAACGGTGTCGCCTTCGGCACGAGCAGCGGCTGGGAGAAGGTGACGACGGGCACACTCCTGCTGGTGATCTCGGTCATGGCCCTCGGCTTCGCCTGGGTGTGCGGGTTGCTGTGGCGGGTCGTGCTGCGTGCGCGGCGCACCCGTGCGGCGCAGCTGCAGGCCGAGTCACTCGCCATCGAGGAGCAGGAGCGGGTGCGCATCGCGCGGGACATGCACGACATCGTCGCCCACTCCCTGGCCGTCGTCATCGCGCAGGCGGACGGTGCACGGTATGCGGCAGCGGCGAAACCCGAGATGGCGACCGAGGCACTCGGCACGATCGCGCAGACCGCGCGCGGAGCCTTGAGCGATGTGCGGATGCTGCTCACGCAGCTCCGGCACCGTCAGGGTGACGGTCCGCAACCGACCCTCGCCGACCTCGAAGCCCTGTTCGCGCAGGTCCGGCAAGCGGGAATCGAGCCGCGGGTCACGGTCGATCCCATGCCCCCGGGGGAGCCGCCCGGGGCCATCCAGCTCGCGGTGTACCGCATCCTGCAGGAGGCGCTCACGAACGCGATCCGGCACGGCGACGGCGCGGTCGACGTCCACCTCGCGTGGCTCGCGGACCGCGTCGACGTCGACGTGCGCAACACGGTGTCGCGCGACGCTGCCGTCGGTGTCGGGGGCCACGGCGTGATCGGGATGCGGGAGCGGGCGCAGCTCGTCGGCGGTAGTCTGCAAGCCGAGCGTCGAGGGGCGCAGTTCGTCGTCCATGCCACGCTTCCGATCGGAGCCGCCGAATGATCAGAGTCGTGCTCGTCGACGACCAGGCGCTGTTCCGTGCCGGTATCCGCATGCTCGTGGCTTCGCAGCCCGATCTCGAAGTGGTCGGCGAAGCGGGCGACGGGCGGGAGGCTCTCGAGGTCGTGCGGGCGACGCGGCCGGACGTGGTGCTGATGGACATCCGGATGCCGGTCATGGACGGGCTCACCGCGACGGCCGAGATCCTCGCCCGTCCGGAGCCTCCGCGCGTCGTCATGCTCACCACGTTCGACCTCGACGAGGCCGCCGCCCGGGCGATCCGGCAGGGTGCGAGCGGCTTCCTGCTCAAGGACGCCGATCCCGAGTTCCTGCTCGCCGCGATCCGCACTGTGCACTCCGGTTCGAGCGTGATCGCGGCCGCGGCGACGCGCGACCTGTTCGCGCACTTCGCGGAAGCGCCGCGCCCGGTGCCTCCGCAGTACGACACGCTCACCGATCGCGAGAAGGAGATCTTCGCGCTCGCGGCACGCGGCTTGTCGAACGCCGAGATCGCCGGCCGGGAGTACCTCAGTGAGGCGACGGTGAAGACGCACATCAGCCGCATCCTCACGAAGCTCGTGCTGCGCGACCGGGTGCAGCTCGTGGTCTTCGCGTTCGAGCACGGCCTCGCCTGACCGTCGGTCGAGCACGGATCATCCTTGCGATGTACGCGGATGATCCGCCCGGGCGATGACCCGCAGGCAGCGACCGAAATAGCGTCGGAGGCATGGAGATCACGACCACCGACATGGGGCTCGCCGCCCGCGTCCAGCACCTGAAGAAGACCTACGGCTCGGGCGAGGGCACCGTCCGTGCGCTCGACGATGTCAGCGTGGGCATCCGCCGCGGACAGTTCACCGCGATCATGGGGCCCTCCGGCTCGGGGAAGTCCACCCTGATGCACATCATGGCGGGGCTCGACAGCCCCACGGAGGGCCGTGCGTGGATCGGCGACACCGAGATCACCGGGCTCGGTGACATCGACCTCACCATCCTGCGCCGCCGTCGCGTGGGCTTCATCTTCCAGGCGTTCAACCTCGTCCCCACGCTCGACGCACGTGCCAACATCATGCTGCCGTTCGAGCTCGACGGCCGGCGTCCGAGTGCGATCGAACGCGCCAGGATCGACGGTCTCATCGAGACCCTCGGCCTCGGCTCACGCTTGAACCACCGGCCCCATCAGCTGTCGGGCGGGCAGCAGCAGCGGGTCGCGATCGCCCGCGCTCTCGCCACCGCGCCCGACCTCGTGTTCGCGGATGAACCCACCGGGAACCTCGACTCGAAGACAGGCCGAGAGGTGTTGCGTCTGCTCGCCACGGCGAGCCGGGAGCACGGGCAGTCCATCGCGATGGTCACGCATGACGCGATCGCCGCGAGTCACGCCGACCGCGTGCTGTACCTCGGAGACGGCCGCATCGTCGCGGACCACCCTCGGCAGACCGCGGAGGAGATCTCCGCGTACATGCTCGCCGCAGAGGTGGCCGCATGACCGCCGTCGCGTCGGTCGTCCCCGAGAGTCGGGCGACCGGACCGCGTCTGGCCTGGCTGCGTGATCGCGGTATGGGCGCCAGCATCCTGGTGGCCGCACTGTCGGCCGCGTTCGGGGTGCTCCTCGTGGAGATCACCGCATACATCGGCGCGGTGTTGCAGGCCGACCCGTTCATCGGCGACAGCGGGACGCTCGCGTTCGTCGTCGCGCTCCTGTCGGTGCTGCTGACGGTGGTCGCGATGTATGTCGCGGCGATCGTCACGGCGAACACCTTCTCGACGATCATCGCCGGGCGCACCCGGCAGATCGCTCTCCTCCGTCTGATCGGAGCGACGGCGCGCTCGCAGCGGGCCGAGGTGGGCACGCAGGGCCTCGTGGTCGGGCTGATCGGTGCGGGACTCGGCCTTCTCGCCGGACTCGTGCTGGCGGCGATCGGGGTGCAGGTCGGCGCCCGGTTCCTCGACAACGTCCCGACCTCCTTCTCCCTCGCGCAGCCGTTCGTGGCGCTTCCGGCGGTCGGCGTGGCGCTCACCACCTGGGCTGCAGCCTGGGCCGGCTCGCGACGGGTGCTCTCGGTGACCCCGCTGCAGGCCCTCGGCGGCGCCGTGGAACGCACGCACGAGGAGGTCTCGGGCACGAAGGGACGACACATCGGCGCCTGGATCCTGCTCCTCACCGGTGCGGCACTGCTGGCCGGTGGGGTGGTGGTCGGCCTCATGACGCCCCTCGGCGTCGTGGTCGCCTTCTTCGGCGGGGTGCTCTCGTTCACCGGCCTGGCCCTCGGCTCCGTGCTGTTCATGCCGCCCGTGCTGCGGTTGGTGGGGCGGATGTTCGGGTCGAGCGCCACTGCGCGACTCGCCGCCGAGAACGCACTGCGGTATCCGGAGCGCTCGTCGCGGATGGCGATCGGCGTGGTGATGGGGGTGACCCTGGTGACGATGTTCGCCGTCGCGCTCGAGTCCGCGAAGCGTCTGATGATGAGCCAGGTCACGGGAGAGGTCCCCGACGAGTTCTTCGCCCCGATGGACGCCTTCGCCGCGATCATGATGGTGCTCGTGGCCGTCTCCGCCGTGATCGCCGCGGTCGGCCTTGTGAACCTGCTCACGATCGGTGTCGTGCAGCGCCGTCGCGAACTCGGTCTGCTGCGCTCGATCGGTCTGTCCAACGGGCAGGTGCGGCGGATGGTCCTCTTGGAGGCGACGCACATCACCGTCGCGGCGACGCTGACCGGACTCGTGCTGGGCGTCGTGTACGGCTGGATCGCCGCGCAGTCGCTCCTGGGATCCGTCCCGACCCTGCCCGACTTCGTCCCCGCCGGCCTCGTGGCACCGCAGATCCCGTGGATCCCGGTGGCGATCATCGTCGCCTCCACGGCCGTGCTCACCCTCGTGGCCGCGGCGACGCCCACCCGCCTGGCGACGCGGGTGGCTCCGGTGGAGGCGCTCGCGGCGGACTGACGCCTCTAGGCTGGTCGGATGCCGTCGCCGTTCGATCAGTCCACGTATCAGGTCCGTCTCGAGTGGGGAACCGCGGGCCTCGCCCGCCTCGCCCCCACCGACATCGTGGTGGTCGTGGACGTGTTGCGGTTCTCCTCCACGGTCATCGATGCGGTGATGTCCGGCACGGAGGTCGTGCTGGCGGAGGCGGAGGGCTGGTCGCGGAACGGCGCGGCAGTGGCCGCGGCGGCAGCACCGGATGCGACCGTGCTGATCGGCGGTGTCCGCAACGCCTCTGCCGTGGCACGAGCGGTGCAGACACTCCAGGAGCGGCGGCAGGCGCGTACCTCGGTCGCGATCATCGCCGCGGGGGAGGCCGATGCGGAGGGAACGCTGCGGTTCGCGGTCGAGGACCAGCTCGGCGCGGGGGCGATCGTCCTGGCGCTCTCGGATCGCGGCATCGATCACACGGCCCCGGATGCGGCGGTCGCCGCCGAGGGGTTCCGTGCCCTGCGAGGCGCCCTGCGGCACATGATCGGCGCGAGCGGGTCAGGGCGCGAGCTTGCCGGGGGTGTCGAGGCGACCACCCGCATCGAGGCAGCCGGACTGGTGCCGACGTCGACGACGGACGCTGCCGCGCTCGACGCGGTCGACGTCGTCCCGGTGCTGCGGTCGGGGGCGTTCGTCCCGTTCGCCTGATCCCCCGGCACGGACTCGTGCGGCGAGGGAGGCTCCGGTTCGGCTCAGGGCACGTAGGGTCGTGGCATGAGGTACCTCCCCGCCGTCATCGTCGACATCGTGCTCGTGCTGGTCTTCGCGGCGATCGGCCGGGCCTCGCATGACGAGAACCCCGCCGGGTTCCTGCTCACCGCCTGGCCCTTCCTGATCGCGGTGCTCCTCGGGCATCTCCTCGCCGCTCTGCTCCCGGGCAGGCCGCGCCGCCCGTGGTCCGTCCTGTGGGGCGTGGTCGTGTGGATCGTGACGGTCGCAGGCGGAATGCTCATCCGCGTGCTCAGCGGTGACACCGCCGAGGTGCCGTTCATCATCGTCGCGACGCTGGTCCTCGGCGCGTTCCTCGTCGGCTGGCGCGGGATCGCGGCGTTGCTTCGCCGCCGACATGGCGCCGCCCCTCACCACGACCTCGCGGACTCGACCGAGCAGGGGGACTCAGGCGACCCGGTCACCTGAGTCGCAGTCAGCGCGGCATCTGCGCGGCGAGACGCACGTCGGACGAGATCTCGCGCCGCGTCCAGGCGAACAGGTGTCGGGCGTCGTAGGTGCGCGAACAGCGCGCGCAGGAAGTGGGGCGGGTCGGTCGGCGGTGGCGGTACGTCACGTGACCCGCGGGACAGCTTCCCACCCAGGGGGCGAGCTCGACGGCGGTCTCTCCGTGGTGCGTCGTGCCGCCGACGTATCCGAGGTCGCGCGCGACGCGCTTCCACGCCGGTCCGTGCGCCGCCGCGTGACCGGCGAGGGCGTGCGCGACCTCGTGCAGCAGCACCTGGTGGATCTCGTCGTCATCGAACCGCGCGGCCAGATAGCGCGAGACCGTGATGCGCTGTTTCGTGTAGTCGCACTGCCCGGCACGGCGCTTGGCATTGTCGAAGCCGAAGGACCAGCTGTCATCGAGATGCAGCGTGATCAGTGCTTCGCCCCAGACGCGCACACGGTCGAGTTCCGCCATGCGATCAGGGTAAGCCATGCGACCGACATCGCGGTCGCGGGAGGACTCAGCCCGCGATGAGCTGTGAGGGACGATGCCGCTCGGCCGCTTCGATCGCGAGCAGCGCGGTCTCCAGTTCGCTGTCCTGTGCACCGGACTCACGACGCAGGAACAGCGACTGCTTGAAGCTCTCCCGGGCGGTCTCGAAGTCCCCGGCGTCGTAGGCGTTCTTGCCGTGGTGCTGATACGCGAAGGCCGCGATCGACAGCCACCGTTGTCCCTCGGCCTCGGTCGCGCAGGTCGCCAGCTCCTGTTCGGCAGCAGCGTGCGCTCCCCGATACTGCAGGATCGTCGCGTGCAGCACGCGAGCGCGGAGCACGTCCTTGCGGGTACCGGCCATGCGCGCCTGGCGGACGGTCTCGTCGGCCAGCGCGAGCGCCTCATCCAGGCGGTCGAGCACTTTCAACAGCCAGACCCGCTCCAGCAGTGCGGGCAGGCTCCGCTGCCCCTCGATCTCCGCGAGACGGGTCGCGCACTCGTCGAGATCGACCACCTCGCGGAGGGTCTCCTGGTCGTATCCCCGGATGAAACTCATTGCTCTCCTTCCGCAGCGTCCCCGTCCAGTCTGCCTTCCGGTCGCGGGGTCGTCCCGGCGGCGCGCCCTGGTCGCCGCATCCGGCGTCGTCGCTGTGCCGGATCGGCCGGCTCAGCGCAGGAACAGCGAGGCGTCGGGACGCGGTGAGGCGACGGCATCCGCATCCGTGACGATGCGGGCGCCCTGGGTGAACGTCTCGACCTCGGCGCCCTGGGCGATCTTCGCGGGGTGGGGGCCGGCGGCGAGGATCCGCGGCAGCCATTCCGTCGGCAGGGGAGCGGCGGACGCCGCGATCACGAGGTTCCCGAATCGTCTGCCCTTGAGCACCTGGGTGTCGGCGAGGACGGCGACCTCCGGGAGGACCTCCGCGATCGTCGCCGTCTGGCGCCGGGCGAAGGCGAGGCCGGGACCATCGGCGACGTTGACGAGGAGTACGCCGCCGGGAGCCAGCAGCTCGGCGAGCTCGCGGTAGAACTCGACGCTGGTGAGGTGTGCGGGCGTCTGCGCCCCCGAGTAGACGTCGGAGACGACGAGGTCGCAGTTCGCCCGCAGTGCGTTCGGGAGCTTCGTGACGCCCGCCCGCGCGTCGCCGATCCTGATCCGGATGGAGGCGCCCTTCGGCAGCGGGAGGTGCTCCCGGACCAGCTGTGCCAGCGGAGCCTCCAACTCGATGACCTGCTGGCGGGAGCCGGGGCGCGTCGCTTCGATGTAGCGGGGGATCGTCATCGCGCCGGCGCCGAGGTGCACGGCGGTCAGCGGGCCTGCGGCGAGCTGATCGATCACCGCCCCCATGCGCACGATGTACTCGAAGTGCAGGTGCGTCGGGTCGTCGAGGTCGACGTGCGACTGCGGGGTGCCGTCGACGATCAGCTCGAAGCCCGTGGTGAACTCCGACGGCAGGACACCGGCGATGCCCCCATGATCGAGTCGGGCCTGCGGGTGCTCGGTGTCGCGCGATCTCGTCCGGCCCATGGGCACGAGCCTACGCTCCGGGGAGGGGCTCAGCGCTGCTTGCCGTTGGCGCACGTCTCCTGCTCGACCGTCTGGCCGGAGATGGCCGGGTCGAGCGTGGCACGCGGCGAGGGTGTCCCGGTGGGAGGTGCCTCGGTCGCCGGTGCCTCCGGATCGGTTCCCGGCGCGGGGTCGACGAGCTCGACGCCGCCGTTGTTGCTGGCCTTGCCCGTCAGCTGCACCGACTGGCCGGCCTTCAGCGCATCCCAGATCGTCGCTGCAGCCTCGCGGTTGGGGATGACACGGTCGGAATCGTCCGGGTCCTCGAACACGGGGTACTGCACGAAGACGAACTCGGAGAACGGCACATCCTTGATGGACAGCGCGAGCTGCGCCAGACGCACCGGGTTGGCCAGCTGGTCGCTCGGGTCGATGTTGTCGACGACGGTGTTGGCGAGTCCGAGCACCTTGCCGGGGTCGGTGAGGACCTCGTCGCTCATGATCTTCTTCACCAGGCGCGACATGTACTGCTGCTGGTTCGACACCCTCGCCATGTCGCTCTCGTCGCCGACGCCGTGCCGCGTGCGGATGAACTGGAGGGCTTCGTAGCCGGAGACGGTGCGGGGGCCCGGCGCCCAGTCGAGAGCGGTGTGGCTGTCTCGGATGCCGTCGCCGCCGATGCACACCTCGACGCCGCCGATCGCATCGGTCACCTCCATCACGCCGTCGAAGTCGATCTTCGCGGCGAAGGGGATCTCCATGCCCGTGAGCTCGGTCACCGTCTTCGCTACGCAGGACAGTCCGGCGCGCTGGAAGATCGAGTTGATCTGCGTCTTGCTCGTGGCCGAGGCGACGGATCCGTCGGGCAGGGTGCACTCCGGCGTCTCGAGCATCAGATCACGAGGGAGCGAGATCGCCGTGACCTTGCGGGGTTCCGCCGACACGTGCACGAGCAGGTTCACGTCGTTGAGGATCCCGCCGTCAGCCTCGGAGCAGCGCTCACCCAGCAGGCCCGTCGACACCGCACCGCACTCGTCGGTCCCGATGATGAGCATGCTGAACTCGCCGGGGTAGGCACTGATCGAGGGCGGCTCGACCTCCGGCGCACCCTCCAGCGCGACGGCACCGTCGTTGAATCGGTTGAAGTAGTCGGTCACGACGAAAGCGGCGACGGCGATCGCGGAGACGAGCACGACGCCCAGCGTGATTCCGGCGATCTTCAGGAAACCTCTGGCGGGCCCGGGAGAGGGGAGCGTCGCGTGGCGGGCGACCGTCGAACGGTCCTTGTCGGGAGTGCGGCGAACCATCCGGGGAGCCTACCGGGGGAAGCTGATGTTACGGCCACATGACGATTGTGGGAGCAACTTGCAGGGAATTAGTTAGTCGTGGATACTTTTTCCTAACCCCCGGTGAGTACCCGATGCTTTCCAGGACTTTCAAAGAGGAGATCCCCGCAATGCACAAGCGCATTCTCTCGGCCGTGGCGCTCGGCGCCGTGGCCACGCTCGCCCTCGCCGGCTGCGCCGGCGGCAGCGACACCGGTTCGGCCGACGGTGAGGGCAAGGAGCTCACCGTCTGGATCATGAAGGGCACCAACCCCGACGCGACCGCCTTCTACGACGACGTCGCGGCAGCCTTCGAAAAGGAGACCGGTGCGACGGTCAAGATCGACGAGATCCAGTGGGCCGACGCCCACGATCGCTTCGTGACCTCCATCGCCGGTGGTACGACCCCCGACATCGCCGAGACCGGCACCACCTGGACCGCCGAGTTTGCCGACGCCGGAGCACTCCTCCCGATCGACGAGTACGTCGACGGTGAGAAGGACCTGCGCGGCGACCTGGTCGAGGGCCTCGAGGTCGCCGGCACCTACGACGGTGAGCTCTACGGCATGCCGTGGTACGCCGGCGTCCGCTCGCTCGTCTACCGCGCCGACGTGTTCGAGGAGCTCGGTCTCGAGGCTCCGAAGACGTGGGACGACATCGTCGCAGCGGGCGACGCGATCAAGGCCGCCAAGCCCGACATGATGCCGTTCCCGGTTCCGGGTGACGCCGAGTTCCAGGTCTACCCCTGGGTCTGGGGTGCCGGCGGCGAGATCGCCACGAAGGACGGCAAGACCTGGACGAGCGAGCTCGACAGCAAGGAATCGCAGGCGGGCATCGAGTTCTACACGGGCCTGGCCACCGAGCACGGCTTCTCCTCCGCAGGTGCCACGACCTGGAAGGAGACCGATCTGAGCGACGCGTTCACGCAGGGCAACGTCGCCATGATGCTCTCCGGCTCCTGGACCCCGAACAAGCTCATGGAGACGAACCCCGAGCTCGAAGGCAAGATCGGCGCCGCGGTCATCCCGGGCGAAGACGGCGGCATCGCCCCGTCCGTGCTGGGCGGATCGCACCTCTCGATCTTCAACACGACCAAGAACGCCGACCTGGCGTGGGAGTTCGTCAAGCTCGTCACCACCGGTGAGTTCGCCGAGCAGTGGTCGAACGAGACCGGCTACTTCCCGGGCGTGCAGTCCGCGATGGAGGAGGCCCTCGCCTCGACCGACCCGCTCGTCGCACCGTTCGCCGAGCAGATGGTCGACGGCGGCGCATCCGTGCCGGTCACCCCGAACTTCGGCGCCGTGCAGGCGAAGAAGACGACCAACTCCATGATCCAGGCCATCCTCAGCGGGCAGAAGGACGTCGCCACCGCGACGAAGGACGCCGCCGCCGAGATGACCGAACTGCTCAACCAGTAAGGAAGCATCCCTTCCATGTCGATGGTGCAAGCGCCACTGCCGGCCACGAAGGCGGAGTCCACCTCCGCCTCCGTGGCCGGCGGCCGGAAGCGACGCGGTCTCTCGATCGTCGCGGCCCGCCCCTGGCTCCTTCTCGCGCCCGGGCTGGCCATCCTCGCGGTGCTCATGCTCTGGCCGCTCGTCCAGGTGTTCATCTACTCGCTGCAGGACTACGGCCTGCGTGAGATCAACACCGGGGAGAACAACTGGATCGGCTTCGACAACTACGTCGAGGCGCTCACCAACCCGACTCTCTGGACGGTGGTGCTGCCCAACACGGTCGGGTTCGCCGCCGTCGCGGTGTTCGTCACCGTGGCCGTCGGCACGCTCGTGGCCCTGCTCCTGGCACGCCTCGGCACGACCTGGCGGGTCATCGTCTCCAGCTGCATCATGGTCGCGTGGGCGATGCCCGCCGTGACCGGCACGTACGTCTGGACCTTCATCTTCGATGCCGACCGCGGCATCTTCAACCAGGTCCTCATGGACCTCGGTCTCATGAGCGATCCGGTCAACTGGTTCACGAACCAGTGGTCGTTCTACGCCATCGTGCTCCTCAACGTGGTCCACCACGGCTTCCCGTTCGTGGCGATCACCGTGCTGGCCGGCCTCCTCGGCGTCTCGAAGGAGATGCTCGAAGCCGCAGCGCTCGACGGTGCGGGCGCCTGGCGCCGCTTCTGGAAGATCATCTTCCCGACCCTCAGGCCCGTGTTCTCGGTCGTGATCATCCTCTCGACCATCTGGGACTTCAAGGTCTTCGCACAGGTGTACCTGATGCCCGGCGGTGGGGGCGGCAACCGTCAGGTGCTGAACCTCGGTGTCTGGTCCTACGTCGAGTCCTTCGGACAGAACCGCTACGGATTCGGTGCCGCTCTCGCCGTGCTGCTCACCCTCGTGCTCATCGGCATCACGATCGTCTACATCCGCTCCCTCATGAAGGAGGATGAGCTGTGAACCCGCGTCCGAGGCTCCGCTCCCGCATCGGCACCGGCATCGCGGTCGCCGCGGTCCTGATCTTCACCCTGTTCCCCGTCTACTGGATGGTCTCCAGCGCCTTCGACGCCAAGGCCTCCAGTGGCGGGCAGTCGTTGGTCCCCCAGGAATTCACGTGGGACAACTTCGCCTTCGTCTTGACCGAGGGCGGCTTCGGCACCTACCTCCGCAACTCGGCGATCGTCGCGCTCGTCACCGTGCTCGTCAGTGCGCTCGTGTGTCTGCTCGCCGCGGTCGCCGTCGCGCGGTTCAAGTTCAAGTTCCGCACCATGATCCTGATGATGATCCTCATCGTGCAGATGGTGCCGCTCGAGGCGCTCGTCATCCCGCTCTTCCTCCAGGTCAAGAGCCTCGGTCTGCTCAACAGCATCCTCGGACTCATGGTCGTGTACGTCGCGCTGTCCCTCGCGTTCGGCATCTGGATGCTGCGCGGCTTCGTGGCCGCCGTCCCCGTCGAGCTCGAAGAGGCGGCGTACATCGACGGCGCGAGCTGGTGGCGGATGTTCCGTTCGGTGCTGCTGCCCCTGGTCATGCCCGGTCTCGTCGCGACGAGCATCTTCAGCTTCATCACCGCGTGGAACGAGTTCATCTTCGCGATGACGATCCTCGGCGCGCAGACCGACCAGTACACAGTCTCGATCGGTCTGAAGTCGTTCTTCGGCCTCTACTCCAACGACTGGGGCAGCATCATGGCGGCCTCGACCATCATCACGGTCCCGGTCATGATCTTCTTCGTCCTCGTGCAGCGCAAGCTCGCCTCGGGCATGGTCGCAGGCGCGGTGAAGGGATGACCGACGAGCTCGAGCGCCTCGCGAACGGTGTGCTGTGGCCGGGATTCTTCGGCACCGAAGCACCGGAGTGGTTGCGCCAGGAACTGCGTGACGGCCTGGCCGGCGTGGTGTACTTCGGCCAGAACGTCGGCGAAGGACTCCCGGCCTTGAGCGCCGAGATCCTCGACGCGAACCCGAACGCCCTGATCGGCATCGACGAAGAGGGCGGCAGCGTCACGCGCCTCGAGTCCGCCACCGGCTCCACCGTGCCCGGAGCCGCTCAGCTCGGGCTCCTCGACGACCTGGTCGCCTCGGAGCGGACCGGCGCGGAACTCGCCCGGCGGGTCCGTGCGGTCGGTGCGAACGTCGTGCTCGGTCCGGTCGCCGACGTCAACACCGACCCTCGCAACCCGGTGATCGGTGTGCGGGCGTTCGGTGACGACGAGGCGCTCGTCTCCCGTCACGTGGTCGCGACGATCGACGGCATCCAGGACTCCGCGGTCGCCGCGTGCGTGAAGCACTTCCCCGGCCACGGCGACACCCACCTCGACTCGCACCACTCCCTCCCCGAGATCACTCTCGACGTCGAGGAGTTCGAACGGGTGCACCTGGAGCCGTTCCGCGCGGCGGTCGATGCCGGCGTCGATGCCGTGATGACCGCCCACATCGTGGTCCCGGCGTGGGGCGAGCAGCCCGCGACGCTCAACCCCCGCGTGCTCGGAAAGCTGCGCGACTGGGGCTATGACGGCGTCATCATCACGGATGCGCTGGACATGGCCGCCATCCGAGAGACGGTCGGACTCGGCGGGGGAGCGGCGCTCGCCCTCGCTGCCGGCGCCGACCTCCTCTGCATCGGCAACCCGACCAACCCGGGTGACGCCGCGCTTGTGGATCAGGACGAACGGGACTTCCACGCGGCCAGGGACGGGATCGTCGCCGCGTTGCGCGACGGCTCGCTCTCCCGTGCGCGCGTGGAGGAGGCCGCCGCTCGCGTCGCCGCACTCGCCACCAAGCTCCGCGTCGCCGCAGAGCTCGGGCACGACGACCCGGACGACTACGACGCCGCGGAGATCGTGCGTCGGACGGTGACGGTCTCCGGCGATGCCCCCGAGGCAGCCACGGCCCTCGCGGTCATCGACGCGCGCCGCCGGTCGACCCTCGCCGTCGACAGTGCGGGATCGTACGTGGCGGATGCGCTCGCCGCCGACGGACTCCGTGTGCGCCTGGACGTCGCGTCCGCCGACCTGCCGGAGCAGGACCGTGTGCTCGACGAGGTCACGGCGGCGCCCGGTACGACGGTGCTGCTGATCGACAGGCCGGACACGGATGCCGCGCAGCGCTCTCTCGTCGAGCGGACGGCTGTCCGTGATCCCGGAGCGGTCGTCGTCAACGTCGGTCTTCCGACGCGGAGTCCCCTTCCGCTGCCCACCATCGAGGTCGCCGCTGCCAGTAGGCTCGGTGCGCAGATGGCGAGGGAAGCACTCCTGGGGCGCTTCGCCGTGACGCAGAGGATGAACAGCGCCGGCTGAGACAGGACCCCCATGGACGATGACGTTCTCGCTCGGGTGCGACGCTCCCTTCCGAAGGTGAGTGCCGCAGAGGCACGGGTTGCCGAGACGATCCTCGGAGACCCCACGCTCGTCGTGGACCTCGCGATCAACGATCTCGCCCAGCTCTGCCACACGTCCCTGTCGACGGTCGCCCGCTACGCCCAGTCCCTGGGCTACTCCGGGTATCGGGAACTCCGGGTCGCGGTCGCGCGTGCCATCACGCTCGCGCAGGCGCAGCAGGCGCGCTTCGGCCTGGACACCACGGCGATCGACCGGGAGGACGGGCCGACGGCCATCGCGGCCAAGCTCGCCGCGCAGGAGATCGACGCGATCGAGCAGACCGCGCTCGCCCTCGATGCCGATGCCCTCGACCGGGTCGCCCGCGCGGTGGTCGGTGCACGGCACATCGACCTCTTCGGGCAGGCGGCGTCGTCCCTGACGGCGCAGGACCTGCTGCTGAAGCTGTCTCGCATCGGATGCTCGGTCTCGCACTCCTCGGATCCGCATCTCGCGGTGACCGCCGCCGCCCTGCGCACCACCGGTGATGTGGCGATCGCGTTCTCGCACGGCGGCGAGACCGCCGAGACGATCCGTGCTCTCGACGTCGCGCGCGACGCCGGAGCCCTGGCGGTCGCGGTGACCAGCGTGGCCGATTCGCCGGTGGCACTCGCGGCGGATGTCGTGCTGCTCACGCACGCGCGGGAGTCGCCGTTCCGGATGGCCGCGATGTCGAGCCGTATCGCCCAGCTCGCCCTGGTCGACGTGCTCTTCGTCCGCGTCGTGCAGCACAGCGGTGAACCGGTGGCCGTGTCGTTACAGCGCACGCACGACGCGGTTCCGTCGCGACGGAGGCCCTGAGGCCACTCTCCCCGGACCGAGGGCGTGTCAGTCGACGTGATCCCGGGTGCTGACGAGCGCGCGCGTCGCGATGCGGTGTCCGCGGGCGAGGCTTCCCGTGAGCGAGAGTCCGGTGAGGACGCCGGCCAGGAATCCGGCGGCGAAGGCATCCCCGGCACCGATCGTCTCGACGACGGGGGCGTCGAGCGCTTCACTCTCGGCACGTTCGGTGCCGTCGTAGGCGACGGCACCGCCGGAGTCGGTGACCAGCAGGTACCGGGGCTCGGGGAAGTGCGCACGGAGTTTTTGCGGGTCACTGGTCCCGAACACCGCCTCGGCGTCGGGACGGGTGCAGAACACGATGTCGGCCCGGCGGGCGAAGTCCGACACGACCGCCTTCCCCTCCGCCACGCGGCCACGCCACAGCGCGGGCCGCCAGTTCAGGTCGAAGCTGAGCAGACTGTCGGGACGCCGGTCGGCGAACAGCGATTCCTGCGCCGCGAGTGCCGATGCGGACAGGGCCGGGGTGATTCCGGAGGTGTGCACGAGTGCCGCCTCGGCGAGGAGTGCGGAGGTCCTCGGCTCGGCCAACGTCTGCGGGGACATCGCCGAGGCCGCGGAACCCGACCGGTAGTAGTGCATCGTGCCGTCGACCGCGCCATCCGCTCGCGGGGCGAGCTCCTTCACATAGAGTCCGGTCGGCGCGTCGGCGTCGACCTGCACCGCGGAATCGTCGACGCCGTGGGCGCGCAGCTCCGCCGTGAGGAAACGACCGAACCCGTCATCGCCGACGCGCGAGACGACGGCGGTGCGGATACCGGCGGATGCCAGAGCGATCGCGGTGTTCCACTCGGCTCCCGCAAGGGAACGGTGGAAGGTCCGGCAGTCCTCGAGCGGTCCCGCGGCGGCCGCGACGAGGGCGACCATGCCTTCTCCGAAGCAGACGGCGAGCGTGGGGGAGTCGGGCACGATCTGGACACTACCGGATCGACGCCGGTCGCGCCGATACCGGATTGCAACCTGGATGCGTTTGGTATCTGAGGATCCGCTGGGTACCGTCTAGTCATCACCGTCCCCGAGGCGAAGAGGCTTCGGGACGCGCAAAGAAGCGCCCGACAGGGAAGGTCACACAATGCACCAATCAGTCAAGCGTCGGCGAGGTCTCATCGCCGCAGCCGGAGCCACGATCGCCGCTCTCGCCCTCGCCGGGTGTGTCGCGAGCGAACGAGGAGATGACGGCGCCGAGGGCTCCGGCGACGTGGACGGGACGTTCGTCTTCGCGGCGTCCTCCGACCCGGCGAGCCTCGACCCCGCGTTCGCGCAGGACGGCGAGAGCTTCCGCGTCTCGCGACAGATCTTCGAGGGTCTCGTCGGCACCGAGCCCGGCACCGCCGACCCCGCGCCGCTCCTCGCCGAGAAGTGGGAGTCGTCCGAGGACGGCATGTCGCACACGTTCACGCTCAAGGAGAACGTGACCTTCCAGGACGGGACGCCGTTCAACGCCGAGGCCGTCTGCGCCAACTTCGACCGCTGGTTCAACTGGACGGGTCTGGCCGCGTCCGAGGCCTTCGGCTACTACTACAACAAGCTCTTCAAGGGGTACGCCTCCAACGCGGCGGATGCCGTCTACAAGTCGTGCACCCCAGACGGCGACTACTCGGTCACTGTCGACCTGAACAAGCCGTTCGCCGGCTTCGTCGCTTCCCTCTCGCTGCCCTCGTTCGCCATGCAGAGCCCGTCGGCCATGCAGGAGTTCGGCGCCGACGACGTCAGCGGTTCCGCCGAGGCACCGCAGCTGTCCGAGTACGCGATGGGACACCCGGTGGGTACCGGGCCGTACCAGTTCGAGGAGTGGGCACCAGGCGAGCAGGTCACGCTCACGGCCTACGACGACTACTGGGGCGATGCCGGTCAGATCGACGAGATCATCTTCCGCACGATCGATGATCCGACCGCCCGCCGCCAGGCACTCGAGTCCGGCTCGATCGACGGCTACGACCTCGTCGGCCCCGCCGACACCAAGGCCCTCGCCGACGACGGGTTCACGATGGTCTCGCGCCCGCCGTTCACGATCCTGTACCTCGCGTTCAACCAGGCCGTCCCGGAGCTCCAGGACCCGAAGGTCCGCGAGGCGCTGTCGTACGCCGTCGACAAGGACGCCCTGATCAGCCAGGTGCTCCCCGAGGGCACGCAGAAGGCGATCGAGTTCGTCCCCGAGGTCGTCAACGGCTACAACCCGGACGTGACGACCTTCGACTACGACCCCGAGAAGGCCAAGTCCCTGCTGGCCGAGGCGGGCTACGACGAGGCGAACCCGCTGAAGCTGACGTTCAACTACCCGGTCAACGTCTCTCGTCCCTACATGCCGGACCCCGAGCAGATCTACACGGTCCTGTCGTCGCAGCTCTCCGAAGTCGGCGTGGAGACCACCCCGGTCTCGGAGGAGTGGGTCGAGTACCTCGACCGCACCACCGGCACGGCCGACCACGGCATCCACCTGCTGGGCTGGACCGGTGACTACAACGACACCGACAACTTCGTCGGCGTCTTCTTCGGACAGAAGAGTTCCGAGTGGGGCTTCGACAACCCGGAGCTGTTCCAGAAGCTGACGGAGGCGCGCGGCGTCTCCAACCTCGAGGAGCAGACCGCGCTGTACGAGGAGATCAACGAGATGGTCGCCACGTTCATCCCCGGTGTCCCGCTCGCACACCCGGCGCCGACCCTGGCGTTCGACCCGCGCGTGGAGAGCTACCCGGCCAGCCCCGTGAACGACGAGGTCTTCACCGACATCGTCCTCACCAAGTAGGCCTGACCGTGTGATACGTCGAGCCCCGGTCCCGCGCACTCCGCGGGACCGGGGAACGGCGTACCTTCCGATCGACGGAGATCTTCGTGCTGCGCACCATCGGCAGGCGACTGCTGTTCCTCATCCCCACCCTGTTCGGGCTCAGCATCCTGCTGTTCGCCTGGGTCAGGGCCCTTCCCGGCGGCCCCGCGGTCGCCCTCCTCGGTGAGAAGGCCACCCCCGAGGCCATCGCCAGGGTCAACGAGCTCTACGGCTTCGACGAGCCGATCATCCAGCAGTACTTCACCTGGATCGGCCGACTCCTGCAGGGCGACTTCGGAACGTCCATCCAGACGAACCGGCCGGTGACGGAGGAGTTCCTCCGCCGGTTCCCCGCGACGCTGGAGCTGAGCGTCATGGCGCTCATCTTCGCGGTCGGCATCGGTATCCCGCTGGGCTACTGGGCGGCCCGCCGCCACGGCAAGTTCACCGACCACGCATCGGTCGTGCTGAGCCTCGTCGGCATCACGATCCCGGTGTTCTTCCTGGCGTTCATCCTGAAGTACGTGTTCGCCGTGCAGCTGGGCTGGCTGCCGTCTGACGGACGACAGGATCCTCGAATAGACGCCACCCATCCCACGGGGTTCTATGTGTGGGACGGCATCATCACCGGTGAATTCGACGCCGCATGGGACGCGATCCTGCATCTGATCCTGCCGGCCCTCGCGCTCGGGACGATCCCGCTCGCGATCATCGTGCGCATCACCAGGGCGAGCGTGCTGGAGGTCCAGAACGCGGACTACGTGCGCACCGGTCGGGCGAAGGGCGTCGGTTCCCCGACGCTGCGCAACCGCTTCATCCTGCGCAACGCCATGCTCCCGGTGATCACCACGATCGGCTTGCAGACCGGACTCCTGATCTCCGGGGCGGTGCTCACCGAAACGGTGTTCGCCTTCCCCGGCATCGGCTCGTTCCTGGCGAGGGCGATCTTCACCAGGGACTTCCCGGTCCTTCAGGGTTTCATCATCTTCATCGCGATCGCGTACGCGCTGATCAACCTGGCGGTCGATGTCTCCTACAGCTTCATCGACCCGAGAGTGAGGGTGCAGTGATGTCCCTCTCCATCGTCCGAAAGGAGGCGGTCGCATGAGCATCCCTCTTCCGCCCGCCCAGGGGCCATCGGCAGAGAGCGGCGGCGGCATCGACACCGTCGCGATCGCGCAGGCCGACCTGAAGAAGAGCTCCGGCGGATTCTGGCAGGACGTGTTCCGCCGCCTCCGTCGCAATCCCACGGCCTGGATCGGCGCCGTCATCGTGCTGCTGTTCCTGCTCGTCGCCGCACTCGCCCCCTGGCTGGCTCCGTACCCGGAGACGGCGCTTCCCGGGGCGAAGTACATCACGCCGACCCACATCCCCGGTCCGGGGGAGCTGCCGGAGTTCCCGCTCGGCCTCGACCGGTTCGGTGGGGACGTGCTGTCGAAGCTGATCTGGGGCGCGCAGGCATCACTCCTGATCGGTGTCATCTCCACCGCGATGGGCCTTGTCGGCGGCATGATCCTCGGCCTCATCGCCGGGACGTTCGGCGGCTGGGTCGACACCGTGATCATGCGCGTGGTCGACATCATCCTCTCGGTGCCGAACCTGCTGCTCGCGGTGTCGATCGCCGCGATCCTCGGGCAGACCCCGTTCGCCGTGATGATCGCCATCGGTGCGTCCCAGGTGCCGATCTTCGCGCGGCTGCTCCGTGCGTCGATGCTGCAGCAGCGTTCGAGTGACTACGTCCTGTCGGCGCAGACGCTCGGCCTCGGCCGCGGCAAGATCACCATGTCGCACGTGCTCCCCAACGCCATCGGCCCCGTGATCGTGCAGGGGACGCTGACGCTCGCGACCGCCGTGATCGATGCGGCGGCGCTGTCGTTCCTCGGTCTCGGCGGCGGTGGCCCCGCGACGGCCGAGTGGGGGCGCATGCTCACCTACGCACAGTCCGAACTCGCGATCGCCCCGTGGCTCGCGTTCCTCCCCGGCATCTGCATCGCCGTCACCGCGCTCGGCTTCACCCTCCTCGGCGAGGCGTTGCGCGAGGCGATGGACCCGCGGACGAGGGCGCGATGAACGCGCGCGACGAAGGCGCGACGCGCGCCGTGAAGGAGAATCAGATGTCGACCGAGCCGTTGCTGTCGGTCCAAGGACTCGCCGTGGACTTCGCCACCATGGACGGGGTCGTGCACGCCGTCGAAGGTGTGGACCTCGAGATCCGTCCGGGCGAGACCGTCGCGATCGTCGGCGAGTCCGGTTCGGGCAAGTCGACCACCGCGATGGCGATCATCGGACTGCTCGCGGGTGGCGGGAAGGTGGCCTCCGGGAGCATCCGGCTCGACGGGAAGGACATCACCCACGCCTCCGAGAACGAGCTGCGCACGATCCGCGGCCGGGACATCGGTCTCGTCCCGCAGGATCCGATGTCGAACCTGAACCCGGTGGCCAAGATCGGCACGCAGGTCGCCGAAACGCTGCTCGCTCACGGTCTCGCGACCCGGCAGGATGTGCAGGCCAAGGTGGTGGAGGCACTCACGGCCGCGGGCCTTCCCGACCCGGAGCGGCGTGCGAAGCAGTACCCGCACGAGTTCTCCGGCGGCATGCGCCAGCGCGCGCTCATCGCGATCGGTCTGGCGTGCAAGCCGCGACTGCTGATCGCCGACGAGCCGACCAGCGCCCTGGATGTGACCGTGCAGCAGACCATCCTCGATCAGATCGGCCAGATGACCCGCGAGCTGGGAACGGCCGTGCTGCTCATCACACACGACCTCGGGCTCGCCGCCGAGCGCGCGGAGCGTGTGATCGTGATGCACCGCGGCAAGGTCGTCGAGCAAGGAGCCGCGCGGCAGATCCTGGAGGATCCGCAGCATCCGTACACGCAGTCGCTGGTGAAGGCCGCTCCCTCGGTCGCCGCCGCCCGACTGCGGCCGGAGGCCTTCCGGGTGCAGGAGCGCACCGCAGAGACGGATGCCGCAGAGACGGATGCCGCCGGGACCGTCCCCGCCGACAACATCGTCGAGATCGAGAACCTCACCAAGGTGTACCCGGTGCGCGGGCGTGGCGAGGACTTCGTGGCCGTCGACGACGTGTCGCTGGTCATCCCGCGCGGGGAGACGGTCGCCATCGTGGGGGAGTCCGGCTCAGGGAAGACCACGACCGCGCGGATGCTGCTGAAGGTGATCGAGCCCACGAGCGGACTGATCCGCTACGAGGGCAAGGACATCTCGACGCTCTCGCGGGCCGAGACGCGCGAGTTCCGACAGCAGGTGCAGCCCATCTTCCAGGATCCGTACTCGAGCCTGAACCCGATGTTCACGATCGAGCGCCTGATCGCCGAACCGCTGGAGTTCTACAAGAGGGGCAGCGGAGCCGATCGACGCACGCGCGTACGGCAGCTGCTGGACGACGTGGCGCTGCCGCAGTCGATGCTGCGTCGCTACCCGTCCGAGCTGTCCGGAGGTCAGCGGCAGCGCGTCGCGATCGCGAGGGCCCTCGCGCTCTCTCCCGACGTGATCGTCTGTGACGAGCCGGTCTCGGCGCTCGACGTGCTGGTGCAGGACCAGATCCTCACGCTGCTCGGCGACCTGCAACGGGAGTACGGACTGAGCTATCTGTTCATCTCCCACGACCTCGCCGTGGTGCGACTGATCAGCGACTACGTCTGCGTCATGAAGGACGGCAGGCTCGTCGAGGCGGCGACCTCGGAGGAGATCTTCACCAACCCGCGGGACCCGTACACGCGGCGACTGCTGGCCTCGATCCCCGGCAACGAGCTGAACATCGCGTCCTGAGAGCACCGGGCCAGGGCTCATACCGCAGCTTCCCACATTGGTCAAGGACTGCGCTTGCCATGTCGCACAATCGTGCGTATAGTTGGTAGTTGCGCTCGCTCCTCCCTGCCCTCATATGGTGGTCGGCATTTCGTTGAGTTCTCGAGCGCACACTCCACCTGACGACAAAGGAATCGAGAAGCCCTGCGGGGCTCACGGAGGTTATTCCCTTGGCTGCTGCTCGCAACGCATCCACATCCACCACCACCAAGAACGGACGCGGAGCTTCCCGTCTTTCGTTCGCCAAGATCTCCGACACGCTGACGGTCCCTGACCTTCTCGCTCTGCAGACCGAATCCTTCGGTTGGCTGGTCGGCAACGACGCCTGGAAGGCGCGCGTGGCCGAGGCCAAGAAGCAGGGGCGCACGGACGTCAACGAGAACAGCGGTCTGGGCGAGATCTTCGAGGAGATCTCTCCGATCGAGGACCTCGGCGAGACGATGCAGCTGTCGTTCACGAACCCCTACCTCGAGCCGGAGAAGTACTCGATCGAGGAGTGCAAGGAGCGTGGCAAGACCTACGCCGCTCCGCTGTACGTCGAGGCCGAGTTCATGAACCACCTCACGGGTGAGATCAAGACCCAGACGGTCTTCATGGGCGACTTCCCGCTGCAGACCGACAAGGGCACGTTCATCATCAACGGCTCCGAGCGCGTCGTCGTCTCGCAGCTGGTCCGCTCCCCGGGTGTCTACTTCGACAAGACCCCCGACAAGACGTCCGACAAGGACATCGTGTCGGCGCGCGTCATCCCGAGCCGTGGTGCATGGCTCGAGTTCGAGATCGACAAGCGCGACCAGGTCGGCGTGCGCGTCGACCGCAAGCGCAAGCAGTCGGTCACCGTCTTCCTCAAGGCGCTGGGCATGACCAGCGAGGAGATCCTCGCCGAGTTCGCCGGCTACACCTCGATCGAGGAGACGCTCGCGAAGGACACGATCGTCACGAAGGAAGATGCGCTCCGCGACATCTACCGCAAGCTCCGTCCGGGCGAGCAGGTCGCCGCCGAGGCCGCCCGCGCCCTCCTGGACAACTTCTACTTCAACCCGAAGCGCTACGACCTGGCCAAGGTCGGTCGTTACAAGATCAACCACAAGCTGGGCCTGGACCAGCCGCTGACCTCCTCGGTGCTCACCGTCGAGGACATCGTGGCCACGATCAAGTACCTCGTCCGCCTGCATGCAGGCACCGAGGAGACCTTCACGGGCATCCGCGGTGGCAAGAAGGCCGAGATCCGTCTCGCGACCGACGACATCGACAACTTCGGCAACCGTCGCATCCGCGCGGTCGGCGAGCTCATCCAGAACCAGGTCCGCACCGGTCTCTCCCGCATGGAGCGCGTCGTCCGCGAGCGCATGACCACGCAGGACATCGAGGCGATCACGCCGCAGACCCTGATCAACGTGCGACCCGTCGTCGCCGCGATCAAGGAGTTCTTCGGAACGTCGCAGCTGTCGCAGTTCATGGACCAGAACAACCCGCTCGCAGGTCTGACGAACAAGCGTCGTCTCTCCGCGCTCGGACCCGGTGGTCTCTCGCGTGACCGCGCCGGCGTCGAGGTCCGTGACGTCCACCCCTCGCACTACGGCCGCATGTGCCCGATCGAGACTCCGGAAGGCCCGAACATCGGTCTGATCGGTGCGCTCGCGACCTTCGCGCGCATCAACTCGTTCGGTTTCATCGAGACCCCGTACCGCAAGGTCGTCGACGGCGTCGTGACCGAGCAGATCGACTACCTCACGGCTTCCGAAGAGGTCGACTTCAACATCGCGCAGGCGAACGCCCCGCTCGATGCCAAGGGTCGCTTCATCGAGAGCCACGTCCTGGCCCGCCCCAAGGGCGGCAGCGGCGAGGTCGACATGTTCCTGCCGGAAGACATCGGCTACATCGACGTCTCCCCGCGCCAGATGGTGTCGGTCGCGACCTCGCTCGTGCCGTTCCTCGAGCACGACGACGCACAGCGCGCCCTCATGGGTGCCAACATGCAGCGTCAGGCCGTCCCGCTGCTGCGCAGCGACTCGCCGCTCGTCGGAACCGGTATGGAGGGCTACACGGCCATCGACGCCGGTGACGTCCTCACCGCCGAGAAGGCCGGTGTCGTCTCCGAGGTCTCCGCAGACCGCGTCGTCGTCATGCTCGATGAGGGCGGGACGCAGGAGTACCACCTCCGCAAGTTCGACCGCTCGAACCAGGGCACGTCGTACAACCAGAAGGTCGTCGTCAACGCCGGTGAGCGCGTCGAGGTCGGAGAGGTCATCGCCGATGGCCCCGCCACCGAGAACGGCGAGCTGGCCCTCGGGAAGAACCTCCTCGTCGCGTTCATGACGTGGGAGGGCTACAACTTCGAGGACGCGATCATCCTGAGCCAGGACCTGGTGAAGGACGACACCCTCTCCTCGATCCACATCGAGGAGTACGAGGTCGACGCGCGCGACACCAAGCTCGGCAAGGAGGAGATCACCCGTGACCTCCCCAACGTCAGCCCGGAGCTGCTGAAGGACCTCGACGAGCGCGGCATCATCCGCATCGGCGCCGAGGTCCGCCCCGGCGACATCCTCGTCGGCAAGGTCACGCCGAAGGGTGAGACCGAGCTGTCGGCCGAGGAGCGTCTGCTGCGCGCGATCTTCAACGAGAAGAGCCGCGAGGTCCGCGACACGTCCCTGAAGGTGCCTCACGGTGAGCAGGGAACCATCATCGCGGTCAAGGAGTTCAACGCCGAGGACGGCGACGACGAGCTCGGCTCCGGTGTCAACCGCCGCGTCGTGGTCTACATCGCCCAGAAGCGCAAGATCACCGAGGGTGACAAGCTCGCCGGCCGTCACGGCAACAAGGGTGTCATCGCGAAGATCCTCCCGATCGAGGACATGCCGTTCATGGCGGACGGCACCCCGGTCGACATCGTCCTGAACCCGCTCGGCATCCCGGGTCGAATGAACTTCGGCCAGGTGCTCGAGACCCACCTCGGGTGGATCGCGAAGCAGGGCTGGAAGGTCGAGGGCACCCCGGAGTGGGCCGTCCGTCTGCCGGAGGAGGCCTTCGAGGCTGCTCCCGGTACGAAGGTCGCCACCCCGGTGTTCGACGGTGCGAGCGAGGAGGAGATCGCTGGTCTCCTCGACGCCACGACCCCGACCCGCGACGGTGTGCGACTGATCGACTCGAGCGGAAAGGCCCAGATGTTCGACGGCCGCTCCGGCGAGCCGTTCCCGGCCCCGATCTCCGTGGGCTACATGTACATCCTGAAGCTGCACCACCTGGTCGACGACAAGATCCACGCACGTTCCACGGGTCCGTACTCGATGATCACCCAGCAGCCGCTCGGTGGTAAGGCGCAGTTCGGTGGACAGCGCTTCGGTGAGATGGAGGTGTGGGCCCTCGAGGCCTACGGCGCCGCATACGCGCTCCAGGAGCTCCTCACGATCAAGTCCGACGACATCCTCGGCCGCGTCAAGGTGTACGAGGCGATCGTCAAGGGCGAGAACATCCAGGAGCCCGGCATCCCCGAGTCCTTCAAGGTGCTCATGAAGGAGATGCAGTCGCTCTGCCTGAACGTCGAGGTCCTCTCGGCCGACGGCACACTGGTGAACCTCCGCGACACCGACGATGAGGCGTTCCGCGCCGCGGAAGAGCTCGGTATCAACATCTCCAGCCGCTTCGAGGCCGCCTCGATCGACGAGATCTAATCCGCGGGTGTGCCCGGGGGTCCAACTCCCGGGCACACCGAAGCAGACTTCTCAAACAGAATTTCCGACACAGGAGAACTAGTGCTCGAGTCCACAACTTTCGACGAGCTTCGCATCGGCCTGGCCACCGCAGAGAACATCCGTGCGTGGTCCTACGGTGAGGTCAAGAAGCCCGAAACCATCAACTACCGCACTCTGAAGCCGGAGAAGGATGGTCTCTTCGGAGAGCAGATCTTCGGCCCGTCCCGCGACTGGGAGTGCGCCTGCGGCAAGTACAAGCGCGTCCGCTTCAAGGGCATCGTCTGCGAGCGCTGCGGCGTGGAGGTCACCAAGAGCTCCGTCCGTCGTGAGCGCATGGGTCACATCGAGCTCGCTGCTCCGGTCACCCACATCTGGTACTTCAAGGGCGTGCCCTCGCGCCTCGGGTACCTGCTCGACATGGCACCGAAGGACCTCGAGAAGGTCATCTACTTCGCCGCCTACATGGTCATCTCGGTCGACGAGGAAGCTCGTCACCGCGACCTGGGCACGCAGGAGAACAACATCCGCCTCGAGCTGAAGACGCTCGGCGACCGTCGCGACGCCAAGATCGCGGAGCGCCTGGCCAAGCTGGAGGAGGAGCTCGCCGCTCTCGAGGCAGAGGGTGCCAAGGCCGACGCCAAGAAGAAGGTCAAGGACGCCGCCGAGAAGGAGATGTCGCTCATCCGCAAGGGTGCAGACGACGCGATCCTGAAGCTGGAGCGCGTGTGGGAGGACTTCCGCACCCTCGAGGTCGGTGCCCTGCGCCCGGAGGACGACGTCTTCCACGAGCTGCAGGACCGCTTCGGCCAGTACTTCGAGGCCTACATGGGCGCCGAGTCGATCCAGCGTCGCCTCGCGGCGTTCGACCTCGTCGCCGAGGCGGAGAACCTGCGTCTGCAGATCTCCGAGGGCAAGGGCCAGCGCAAGATCCGTGCGATCAAGCGCCTCAAGGTCGTCAGCTCGTTCCTCGAGACCGGCATGAGCCCCGCCGCGATGGTCCTCGACGTCGTCCCGGTGATCCCGCCGGAGCTGCGCCCGATGGTCCAGCTCGACGGTGGCCGCTTCGCGACTTCCGACCTGAACGACCTCTACCGTCGTGTGATCAACCGCAACAACCGTCTTCGTCGTCTGATCGACCTCGGTGCCCCCGAGATCATCGTCAACAACGAGAAGCGCATGCTGCAGGAGGCCGTCGACGCCCTGTTCGACAACGGTCGCCGCGGTCGTCCCGTCACCGGTACGGGCAACCGTGCCCTGAAGTCCCTCAGCGACATGCTGAAGGGTAAGCAGGGTCGTTTCCGTCAGAACCTGCTCGGAAAGCGTGTCGACTACTCCGGCCGTTCGGTCATCATCGTCGGCCCGCAGCTGAAGCTGCACCAGTGCGGTCTGCCCAAGCAGATGGCTCTGGAGCTCTTCAAGCCGTTCGTCATCAAGCGCCTGATCGATCTCGGTCACTCGCAGAACATCAAGGCTGCCAAGCGTGCCGTCGAGCGCACCCGTCCCGAGGTCTGGGACGTGCTCGAAGAGATCATCCGCGAGCGTCCGGTGCTGCTCAACCGTGCACCCACCCTGCACCGCCTGGGTATCCAGGCGTTCGAGCCGCAGCTCGTCGAGGGTAAGGCCATCCAGCTGCACCCGCTCGTCTGCGCGGCGTTCAACGCCGACTTCGACGGTGACCAGATGGCTGTGCACCTGCCCCTGTCGGTCGAGGCTCAGGCCGAGGCCCGCGTGCTGATGCTCGCGTCGAACAACATCCTGAAGCCGTCCGACGGTCGTCCGGTCACCCTGCCTTCGCAGGACATGATCATCGGTCTGCACCACCTGACCACGGTCAGGGAGGGTGCGGTCGGTGAGGGTCGTGCGTTCGGTTCGGTGGGCGAGGCGATCCTGGCTAAGGACGAGGGCACCCTCGACCTGCAGGCGAAGATCCGCATCCGCATCCCCGGTCTGACCTTCCTCGAGGGCGAAGCTCCCGAGGGCTACGAGCGTCACGGTCTCGTCGACGCCTCGCTGGGTCAGGCGATCTTCAACGACACGCTTCCCAAGGGCTACCCGTTCGTTCGCGAGCAGGCCGACAAGAACAAGCTGTCGCAGATCGTCAACAAGCTGGCCGAGGAGTACCCGAAGGTCGAGACGGCCGCGTCGCTGGACCGCATCAAGGACGCCGGTTTCTACTGGGCCACGCGTTCCGGTGTGACCGTTGCCCTGAGCGACATCCTCACGCCGCCGAACAAGGGCGAGATCGTCGCCGGCTACGAGAAGCAGGCCGCGAAGGTTCAGTCGCAGTACGAGAAGGGTCTGACGACCGACTCCGAGCGTCGCCAGGAGCTCATCAAGATCTGGACCGAGGCAACCGACGAGGTCCAGGCCGCGATGCGGGCGAACTTCCCGGAGGACAACACCATCAACCGCATGGTGTCCTCGGGTGCTCGTGGTAACTGGCTGCAGATCCGGAACATCGCCGGTATGCGTGGTCTGGTGAACAACCCCAAGGGTGAGATCATCCCGCGTCCGATCATCTCCTCGTACCGCGAGGGTCTGTCGGTGGCGGAGTACTTCATCGCGACGCACGGTACCCGTAAGGGTCTGGCCGACACCGCTCTGCGTACCGCCGACTCGGGTTACCTGACCCGTCGTCTGGTGGACGTCTCGCAGGACGTCATCATCCGCGAAGAGGACTGTGGCACGTCGAAGGGCCTCGAGCTCCCGATCGCCGCTCCGAACTCGCAGGGTGAGCTCGTGCGCGACGCCAACGTCGAGAACTCGGTGTTCGCTCGTACGCTGGCCTCCGATGTCGTGAGCGCGTCGGGCGAGGTGCTCGCCGCTGCCGGTGACGACGTGGGTGACGTGCTGATCGACAAGCTCGTCGGTCTCGGTGTCGAGAGCATCAAGGTGCGCTCGGTCCTGACCTGCGACTCCGCTGTCGGTGTCTGCGCGCAGTGCTACGGCCGTTCGCTCGCGACCGGCAAGACCGTCGACATCGGCGAGGCCGTCGGCATCATCGCGGCCCAGTCGATCGGTGAGCCCGGTACCCAGCTGACGATGCGTACCTTCCACACGGGTGGTTCGGCATCGGCGGACGACATCACACAGGGTCTTCCCCGTGTGCAGGAGCTCTTCGAGGCGCGTACCCCCAAGGGTGCGTCCCCGATCGCCGAGGCCGATGGCCGCATCACGATCGACGAGACCGACAAGGGCAAGAAGGTCATCCTCACGCCCGACAGCGGCGACGAGCCCGTGGTCTACCCGGTGCTGAAGCGTGCCACGCTTCTCGTCGAGGACGGCCAGCACGTCACCGTCGGTCAGCCCCTGCAGGTCGGCACGCTCGACCCCAAGGAGATCATGCGCGTCATGGGTGCTCGCGAGGTGCAGCGTTACCTCGTCGGCGGCGTCCAGGGCGTGTACCGCTCGCAGGGTGTGCCGATCCACGACAAGCACATCGAGGTCATCGTCCGTCAGATGCTCCGCAAGGTCACCGTCGTCGATCACGCCGACACGACCCTGCTCCCGGGTGAGATGGTCGACCTCAAGCGCTACCAGTCGATCAACCGCGAGGCTGTGTCCGAGGGCAAGCGCCCCGCGTCCGGCCGTCCGGAGCTGATGGGTATCACGAAGGCGTCGCTCGCGACCGAGTCGTGGCTGTCGGCCGCCTCCTTCCAGGAGACGACCCGCGTGCTCACCGAGGCTGCGATGCAGGGCAAGCGTGACCCGCTGGTCGGTCTCAAGGAGAACGTCATCATCGGAAAGCTCATCCCTGCCGGAACCGGTCTCTCGAAGTACCGCGACGTCACGGTCGAGGCCACCGAGGAAGCCAAGAGCGAGCGCTACCCGAACCGGATCTTCGCATCCGACGGTGCGTACGCTGACGGCGACTTCGGCTACGTCGACTTCGACGCGTTCTCGACGGACGACATCACGCCCGGTACCTACAACTGAGTGAGTGCTGAGTGAGAAGGCCCCAGGCGATTCGCCTGGGGCCTTCTTCGTTTCCGGGGTGGGCGGGGGCCTTGGGCGAGGCGCCGCGCGTTCTGAAGTACGCACGTTCTGAAGGAGTTCGCACGTGCTGAAGTGCGCGCATTCTGAAGGAGTTCTCGCGTTCTGAAGGAGAGCATGGGTGAGAGGCTCCTTCTTTTCGGAAGAACTCCTTCGGATCGGGCGATGCGATCAGTCGAACAAGCTCTCCGTGCGCGCGGAGGGAGGGGGAGGGACGGCGGAGAAAGGGGAGGGATACGGCGTTCCCCGTGCGACCCGCGGCGCGATAGTGTCGGCGGGTGAGCAACGACACTACTTCTGCCGTTTCCGTGGTCGTGATCGGCGACGCTTTGATCGACGAGATCCGGGATGACGCCGGGGTGCGAGAGCTCGTCGGCGGTGCGGCACTCAATGTCGCTGTCGGTCTCCGACGTCTCGGCGTGCTGACGACGCTGATCGCGATGGTGGGCGACGACGAGGCCGGTGGGCACATCCGTGAGTACTTGTCCGACCACGGTGTGCGTCTGATCGCGAGTGAGGCTCCGCTCGGCTCGTCCCGGGCGATCGTGCAGCGGGCGGCGAACGGCGAGCCGCAGTACGTCTTCAATGAGGCCGCGCAGAGGCGCAGTGTCCGCTACTCCGACGAGGCGCGTCAGGCGATTGCCGACGCCGGTCTCGTCGCGATCAGCTGTTTCCCCTTCGACGTGCCGACCGAGGTCGATGCGCTCGTCGACGCCCTGGGTGACGCACGCGTGGCGGTCGATCCCAACCCGCGAACGGGCATGCTCAGCGACCGGGAGGAGTTCGTCCGCGGGTTCGAGCGCCTCGCTGCTTCGGCGGCCATCGTCAAGGTCGGAGCAGATGACGCGGCGATCCTCTACGACGGTGACCTCGACGCGTTGCGCGCGCGTTTGCGGGGGCTCGGCGCTGCTGCCGTCCTTGCGACCGCGGGTGCCGACGGCGCGACGATCGATGCAGATGCCGGCATCGTGTCCGCGCCGATCGCGCAGCTTCCCGGTGCCGTGATCGACACCGTCGGTGCGGGAGACGCGACTCTCGCCGCGGTGTCAGAGGGCCTGGTCGCGGCCTCTCCGTCAGACGTGGGGGAGTGGGGTTCGTTGCTGCGGCGCGCCATGGATGTCGCTGCCGCGACCTGTCGCGCCGAGGGCGGTCTGCTGCGGACGCCCGAGTCGCTCGCAGATGCCGGACGCGGTGTGAACGGCAGCTGACCGTTCGATTTCTTGCACCCGCCTCGGGCGGGTATGCTTGTCTCTCGTGCCCCCGGTTGGCTGTTCAAGTCGGACGGGTGCGCTCTGGCGAGTTACCCAAGCGGCCAAAGGGATCTGACTGTAAATCAGACTGCTCTGCATTCGGGGGTTCGAATCCCTCACTCGCCACCACCACCTCCGCGCTATCGATCGCGAACAGAAATGCCTCCGGACCCGGAGGCATTTCGCATTTCACGCCCGCGGAGCCCCTCTCTCGGTCGAGGGGTGAAGCGCCACTGAACTCCTCACGAACAGACACTGCCGCCAATGTCGGGTGCCTCGGCGCGGCACCAGTAACGTGGTGTGCTTGAGACAAGCCGGGGTCCCGGTACACAGCCCAGAGGATACATACACAATGAACGCATCTCGCTCCGTCACCGCCGCTTCCATCGCGCTGCTCGCGCTCCTGTTCACCGGCTGTGCCGCCGGCGCCTCCGACTCGGGCAGTGACTCGAAGCCGGAGTCGGCGGACAAGCCGGCCGCGACGCAGACCAAGGAAGAGGCCTGCGACATCATGGTCACGAGCCTCTCGGACCTGCAGTCGCTGTCGTCGGTCGACACGTCGGACCCGAACGCTGCACTGGCCGCCTTCAAGGAGGCTCAGGGCAAGATCGACGACGCGGCGAAGCAGGTGTCGAACGACGAGGTCAAGCCCTCCGCCGATGATTCCGCAGCCGCCCTGAAGGGGTACGTCGACTTCCTCGACCAGGCGAGCTCGGACCCGGCGAACGTGGACGTCTCGAAGATGAGCGAGCACGTGCAGGCGCTCACCGACAGCATCACCGAGCTCTCCACGGTCTGCTCCTGACCGTCCGGGCCGAGAAGGGGATCCTCACGGATACGCGTGACACCGGAGCCCTTTCTCGGCCACACTGAGTTCCATGGGATCAGCGTTGACCACCATCGGACTGCCCGTCGCCCTCGGCATCATCATGCTGGGGCTCGGGCTCAGCCTCACCCTCGCCGACTTCGCGCGGGTGTTGAAGCAGCCGAAGGCGGTGATCATCGCCCTGCTGTGTCAGCTGGTGCTGCTGCCGGCCATCTGCTTCGGCCTCGTCCTCGCGTTCCAGCTGCCACCGATCCTCGCTGTCGGCATGATGATGCTGGCGGCGTCGCCGGGCGGGACCACGGCGAACCTCTACAGTCATCTGTTCCGCGGTGACATCGCCCTGAACATCTCGCTGACCGCCGTGAACTCCGTGATCGCCGTGATCACCCTCCCCATCATCACGAACTTCGCGATCGCGTACTTCCAGCCGTTCGACGACCGACTGGGGCTGCAGTGGTCGAAGGCGCTCGAAGTGTTCGCGATCGTGCTCTTGCCCGTTGCTCTCGGCATGATCGTGCGACGCTTCTGGCCGAAGTTCGCCGCCGGCATGGACAAGCCGGTGCGCATCGCCTCCGTCGTGATCCTGGTCGTCGTGATCGCGGGCGCCGTGGCATCGAACTGGACCCTCCTCGTCTCGAACTTCACCCAGCTCGCCCTGATCACCGTGCTGTTCTGCCTGATCAGCCTCACGGTCGGCTTCCTCGTCCCGCGGATGCTCCGCGTCGGGAAGCGCCAGGCGATCGCGACGTCGTTCGAGATCGGCATCCACAACGCCACGCTGGCGATCGTGATCGCTCAGTCGGTGCTCGGATCGGTGGAGCTGAGCCTCCCCGCCGCGGTGTACGGAGTGCTGATGTTCTTCATCGCGTTCGGCTTCGGGTTCCTGATCCGAGACCGTCACGCGGTCCCCGCCCCGGTGGCGCCCTCGCCCTGAGAGGGCTTGACCTCGAACGCACGCCTGGTTTAGCATCTGATAAATCGATTTAACAGCGGCCCGAGGTGATCTGGTCGCCACACGACGGAGTGAGGTGAACGCGATGGGCAGAGCGCGGATCTCTGATGTCGCCGCTGCAGCCGGCGTGTCGGTCACCACTGTGTCGCTCGTGCTGAACGATGCCGAGTCGCGCATCTCCGAGCAGACCCGCATCCGTGTCCGTGCGGCTGCAGAGGCCGTCGGCTACGCCCCCAGCGCCGTTGCCCGGGGGCTCCGCACGCAACGCACCCGCATCGTGGGACTCCTGTCCGACCAGATCGCGACGACCCCGTTCGCGGGCCGCATGCTCGCCGGCGCACAGGACGCCGCGCGCGAGCATGATCACCTCCTGCTCTTCATCGACACCGGCGGCGACGCAGACATCGAAGCGGATGCCCTCCGCGCCCTGGCGGCACAGCAGGTCGACGGCATGATCTACGCCTGCATGTGGCACCGCGCGGTCGATGTTCCCGCCGGGCTCCCTCGAGGCTCGGTGCTGCTCGACTGCTACCCCGAGGGAGGCGGCTTCCGCAGCGTCGTGCCCGATGACCGCGTGGGCGGTGCCGCTGCGGTGCGAGAGCTGCTCGCCGCCGGACACCGCCGCATCGCGTACCTCGACACCGACGACCCCGAGCCCATCGCCTCGCGACTGCGTCACGAGGGCTACCTCGAAGCGCTGGCCGAGGCGGGCATCGAGGCCGATCCCGCGCTCCATGTGACGGGGGAGACGTCCGCGCAGGGCGGGCGTGCGGCAGCCGAGCGGTTGCTCGATCTGCCCGAGGACCAGCGTCCGACCGGCATCTTCTGCTTCAACGACCGGATGGCGATCGGCGTCTACGCCGCGGCACACCATCGCGGCCTCGAAATCCCGCGCGACCTCTCGGTCGTCGGCTACGACGATCAGCAGTTGGTCGCCGCAGAAATGGATCCACCTCTCACCACCATCGCTCTGCCCCACTACGAGATGGGTCGCTGGGCGATGGAGGTCGCGCTCGGCGTCCGCGCGGAGGGGGATGAGGACGCCTCGCACCGAATGGACTGTCCCGTCATCCGACGGGATTCCGTGGGCCCGCCGCCGGCGCATGTCGCCAAACAGAACCGACGACGGGCTTCACACACAACCGAAGGGCCGCGCTCGGCGGCTCCCGATCAGGTGCCCGACGTGGGCGTCAGGCACCAAGAATAGGAAACCACAATGACGCGCAGAACGTCGCCGATCTTCGTGGCGGCTGGGTTGGTGACAGCCCTCGCCCTCACAGGATGTGGACAAGCAGGTCAAGGCAACACGACCGGAGAAGACGGTCGAACGCAGCTCACGATGTGGACGCACTCGGCGGGGAACGCCGCGGAGCTCGCCGTCTACGAGAAGATCATCACCGATTTCAACGCCTCACAGGACGAGTACGAAGTCGTGCACGAGTCCTTCCCGCAAGGTGCCTACAACGACGCGATCGTCGCTGCGGCGGCCTCGGGAGACCTTCCCTGCCTGCTTGACCTCGATGGGCCGATCATGCCCAACTGGGCGTGGGCGGAGTACCTCCAGCCGTTGGAGATCTCGACCGAGATCACCGACAAGCTCCTCCCGACGGCGGTGGGCGTGTGGGACGGCGAGATCTACTCGGCCGGCTACTGGGATGCGGCGCTGTCGATCTTCGCGCGCAAGTCGGTGCTCGATGCCAACGGCATCCGCATCCCCTCGACGGACCAGCCGTGGACAGCCTCCGAGTTCGATGCCGCGCTGTCGACGCTGCAGGACGCCGGCTACGACACCCCCATCGACATCGGTGCGGAAGACACCGGCGAGTGGTGGCCGTACGCATACTCCCCGCTGCTGCAGAGCTTCGGCGGCGATCTGATCGACCGCGACACGATGCTCACCGCGGACGGCGCGCTGAACGGCGACGCCGCCGTGGAGTGGGGCACCTGGTTCCAGAACCTCTTCGCCGAGGGCTACGCGAGCAACGCGGGCACGATCGGCAACCAGGAGTTCGTCGACGATGAGGTGGCGCTCAGTTACACCGGAGTGTGGAACGCGCTGGCATCCGTCGAAGCGATCGGCGATGATCTCCTGATCCTGCCGCCGCCCGACTTCGGCAACGGCCCGAAGATCGGTGGCGGGTCGTGGCAGTGGGCGATCTCTTCGGGCTGCAACGACGCCGATGGCGCCCGGCAGTACCTCGAGTTCAGCTTCAACGACGAGTACATCACCGAGTTCGCCGACAACCAGATCGTCATCCCGGCGACGGAAGCCGCTGCGCAGGCGTCGGAGTACTTCGGCGATGACGGTGTGCTGCGCCCGTTCGTGGAGCTGTCGCAGAAGTACGCCGTGCTGCGGCCGGAGACTCCCGCCTACGCCGTGATCTCGACCACGTTCGAGACGGCGGCGAAGAACATCATGAGCGGCGCCGACGTCACGGCGACCCTCGACCAGGCCGTCGCGGACATCGATGCCAACATCGCGTCCAACGACGGGTACGGATTCCAGTAGACGGTGACGGCGGAGGTGGGGGCGCGGGCGACCGCGTGCCCACCCCGCCGCGCTGCTCCACCCGCTCCTGAAAGACGCATCGATGACCGTCACACCTCCGACGGCGGGGGCCGAGACTCCTCGGCGCTCCCTCCGCTCCTTCCGCTCCAGCCGTGGACGCGAGACGTGGGCAGGGCTGGGCATGGTCGCACCGGCCGCCCTCCTGCTCACACTGTTCCTCATCGTCCCGGTGGTCCTCGCGTTCACTCTCTCCTTCACGAATGCGAGGCTCATCTCGCCGAACCCGCCTCGCTTCGTCGGGGTCGACAACTTCATTCGCGCCTTCACCGCTGACCCGCTCTTCGTGCAGTCGATAGGCAACACGGCGATCTTCGCGCTCATCGTCGTGCCCGTGCAGGCCGGCCTCGGCCTCGCGCTCGCGGTGCTCGTGAATCGAAAGCTCCGCGGCACGACGTTCTTCCGCGTCGTGTTCTTCATCCCCGTCGTGACCTCGATCGTCGTCGTCTCGATCCTGTGGAAGTTCCTCTATCAGGATGACGGGCTCATCAACTCGATGATCGACGCCGTGACGTTCGGGTTGTGGAGAGGGAACGATTGGCTCAACGACCCCTCGACGGCGCTCGGCGCGATCATCGTCATGTCGATCTGGCAGGCCGTCGGGTTCCACATGATCATCTGGCTGTCGGGGCTGCAGACGATCCCCGAAGAGCTCTACGAGGCGGCCCGCATGGATGGCGCCAGCCCGTGGCGCCAGTTCACCAACGTCACGTGGCCGGGGCTGCGCCCGACGATGGTCTTCGTGCTCGTCACCATCACGATCGCCGCCCTCGGGTTGTTCGTCCAGATCGACGTCATGACCCAGGGCGGTCCGCAGGGCGCCACCTCGACGGTCGTCTACCACGCGGTGCGCAAGGGCTTCGGTCAGCAGGAGATCGGCTACGCGGCCGCGATCTCGCTCATCTTCTTCGTGGCCGTGCTCATCATCGCGCTCATCCAGCGTCGCATCACCCGGGAGAAGGACTGATGACCGCCACCGTCGACAACCACACCGAGACGGGGCGGCCGGCGTCGCGCTCCGCTCGCGCCCCGCGCACGGCTGCTGCGGGCCGCCGATGGGGCACGGCGGCGACCTATATCGCCATGTCGGTGCTCGCCGTGATCTTCCTGTTCCCGCTCGTGTTCATGTTCGTGTCGAGCCTCAAGCCCGACGCGCAGATCCTGCAGGACCTCGATTCGCCGCTCGCCTTCCTCCCCGTCGGCGACATCAGCCTCGACAACTACTTCGGGGTCTTCGACCGGGTGCCGGTCGCGCAGTTCATGTTCAACTCGGTGCTCGTGACGGTGCTGACCGTCGGGCTCGGGCTCGTCGTCAACTCGATGGCCGGTTTCGCCCTTTCGCGGCTCGCATGGCGCGGCCGGCTCGTCGTGCTCGCCGTCATCATCGCGACCCTCATCGTGCCGTTCGAAACAATCGCGGTGCCGATGGTCTACTGGGTCGCCCAACTGCCCACACTCGTCTTCGAAGGCGGCGTGCTCAAGTACGACTTCGGCTGGTTGAACACCTACGAGGTGCAGATCGTGCCGTTCATCGCGAATGCGTTCTCCATCTTCCTGTTCACGCAGTACTTCTCCACGATCCCGAAGTCGCTCGACGAGGCTGCGCGGATCGACGGGGCGAGCTGGTTCAGGATCTACCGCCGCATCATCGTGCCGCTGTCGGGCCCGGCATTCGCGACGGTCGCGATCCTGACCTTCCTGCCTGCATGGAACCAGTACCTGTGGCCGCTCATGGTCGTGCAGCGAGAGAACCTCCGGCCCGTCATGGTCGGCATGCAGTACTTCTTCCAACTCAACACCGCCTGGGGTGAGGTCATGGCGTACACGTCGATGATCACGATCCCCGTGCTCATCGTCTTCCTGATCTTCCAGCGCGCCTTCGTCAGCTCGATCGCCGCGAGCGGAGTGAAGGGGTGAAAGGAAACACCGTGTTCGATCTTCCCGACTCGTGGGTATGGGACTTCTGGTTCGCCGACGACGGCGAGCAGTACCACCTCTTCTTCCTCTACGCCTCGCGCGCGCTGCACGACCCGGAACGGCGCCACTACCGCGCCTCGATCGGTCACGCGACCTCGCTCGACCTCGTCGAGTGGACACGGGGACCGGATGCGCTCGTGCGCGGTGACGCTCCTGCGTTCGACGACCTCGCGACCTGGACGGGCTCGACGGTGCGGCACCCGGACGGGACGTGGTTCCTCTTCTACACGGGCGCGAGCCTGAGCGACGGGGGCAAGAACATCCAGTCGATCGGGTATGCCACCTCGTCGGACCTCGTCGAGTGGCACAAGGCGCCGCATCCGGTGCTGAACGCGCAGGCCCCCTGGTACGAGACGGTCGACAGTGGCGCGTGGCACGACGAGGCCTTCCGCGACCCGTGGGTCTTCCCCGACCCCGAGGGCGACGGGTGGCACATGTACATCACGGCGCGTGCACCTCACGGACCCGTCGAGGGCAGGGGAGTGATCGGCCACGCGTGGTCGGCCGATCTTCGCGAGTGGGAGTTGCGTGAGCCGTTGAGCGTGCCCTCCGACGACGGGTTCGGGCAGTTGGAGGTCGTTCAGGTCGAGGTCGTCGACGGTCGCCCCGTCCTCCTGTTCTCGTGCCTGGCGGAGCACTCGATGCCATCGCGGCGGCCGGCTGCGGGAGGCACCTGGGCGGTGGCCGCGGACAGTGTGCTCGGACCCTTCGACATCTCTCGCGCCGAACCCTTGACCGGTGATGACCTCTACGTGGGCAGGCTCCTGCGCCGCCGCGACGATGGGCGATGGTTGCTGTTCGCCTTCCGCAACCGTGGCGACGACGGGCACTTCGTCGGGGGGATCACCGACCCGATGCCGGTCGAATGGGTCGAGGGGCGTCTTGCCGTGCGTGAAGCCCTGGCTGGCAGGCGTTCGTAGACTGGAGCGATGCGACCGCTCACCGAAGCCGACGTCCGGGCATCGTTCGTCAACGCGGACGCGGAGGAGTTGCGGATCATGGAGATGCCGCACGACTTCCTGCTCGTCGATTGGGACTACCTCGACTTCTTCGCCTGGTCGGATCCGAATGCGAGCCGCCGCGGCTACGTCTTGATCCCGCTGGAGGAGACGGTCGTCGGGATCGTGCTCCGGGCCACCGAGCCCGGGCGCGGACGATCGGGGATGTGCGACATCTGCCACACGATGCAGCCCGGCAACCAGATCTCCCTGTTCTCCGCACGCCGCTCGGGCCAGGCCGGGCGGCGCGGCGATTCGGTCGGCGCCTACATGTGCGCCGACCTCTCCTGCCACGAGAACGTACGTCTCGCGCACCCGTTGGCACCGAACGAGGTCAGGGCGCCGGGGCAGGCCGACCTGCGCCTGGACGGGACACACCGCCGGATGGAGCGCTTCGTCTCGCAGGTCTGGGAGCGCAGCTGATCGCGGCTACGCTGGACCCACACGTCCTGTGCTCGAAGGAGACGCCATGAGTGATGCCATCCTGTTCGCCGTCGAAGAGGGGATGGCCCGGCTCACGCTGAACCGCCCCGCCCGCCTCAACGCCTTCAACGCCGACCTCGCACATGCGTGGAAGGACGCGACCGCGGAGGCGACATCGCGCGCCGACGTGAAGGCGATCTTGATCGATGCGTCCGGCCCCGCCTTCTGCGCGGGGGGCGATGTGATCGACATGGCGACGACCATGGGAGCATCCGGCGCGGAGATCACCGCGCTCGCCGAGGTCATCAACACCGGTATCCGTTCCCTGACGGAATCGACGGTTCCCGTGGTCGCCGCCGCGCACGGCACGACGGCGGGCGGGGGTCTCGGCATCCTGCTCTCGAGCGACTATGCGGTCGTCGGCTCGCGGTCGAAGCTCGGGAGCCTGTACGCGAACATCGGCCTGACGCCCGACCTCTCGGTGTCGGCCCAGCTCGCGCGCGCCGTCGGTCAGAGGCGCGCACTGCAGCTGGTGCTGCAGGATCGTCTGCTGTCGGCCTCGGAGGCGCTCGACTGGGGACTCGTGGCCGAGGTCGTCGAGGGGGAGGATTCCGTGGCCGAGGCCGCCCTGGTGCGGGCGCGTGGCGAGGAGATCGCCCGTTTCTGGCTGGCGGGGGCCGCCGACGCGTACGGACAGGCGAAACGATTGGTCCGTTCCCAGCCCGAACGCTCCTTCGCCGAGCAGTTGAGCGAGGAGGCCCGCTCGATCGGCGCAGCGCTGGAGACTCCGGACGCGCAGGCGCGGGTGTCGGCATTCGCCGCCTCGGCCGCCAAGAGGGGCGGCTGACTTCTTCTGCTCCGCCCCGTGCGGATGGTGACTTTCCCCAACCCGTGCGGTGGCCGCGGTATCCGGCGGTGGGCGTGGCAGGATGAAGGCATCGCCGCTCGACGAGAGGATCGCCATGTCCCAGCCGGACATCACCACACCGCAGCCGCAGGGTGAGAAGAAGAACATGTCGCTGCTGATCCGAGGCTCTCTCTGGATCGCCATCGGCGCTCTGATCGCCGCTGCACTCGTCTGCGTCGTCTGGGTGCTCATCGGGGATCAGGACGGACTGATCGGCCGAGCCTTCCTCACGATCCTCCTCCTGGCGGCCTTCGCGGGGATCGCGATCGCCGAGGCGGGGCTCGCCCCGAACCGTCCCGACTGGCTGCAGCTGGCCAGCATGGTGAGCTGGATCGTCGCGCTCCTCGTCGGCGCCGTCAAGATCTGGCTCCCCGAAGACGGCATGTACTTCGGAGCCGAGCGCTTCTTCCAACTGCTGCTGGTCATCGGCATCCTCCAGCTCGCGCTCGTCCACGTGCGGCTGTTCACACCGGCTGCCCAGCGCTACGTCACCACGTTCACACGAGTCATCTACATCGTCACGATCACGTTCCTCGGTGGCCTCGTCGGCATGCTCGTGTTCTTCCTCGCCTTCCCGAACACGTTCGAGTACGGCGCGCTGTACTGGCGGATCGTCGTCGCCCTCACGATCCTCGTCGCCGTCGGCACCACGCTCATCCCGCTCCTGAACGCGCTCTTCGCGCCCAAGAAGAAACCGGCCACGCCGGGCGTCGGATCCGCGCCGTCCTGGCCGACCTATGCCGACGGCATCACCCCGCTGCCGGTGCTTCCCGACTCGTCGCCCGATTGGACGGCGTACTACACCGGGTACCCGACGGTCACGGCACAGCAGTCGCTCCCGGCGGCCCCGGCCGCGAGCTTCCCCGTCGTGCCGCAGCCGGTGGAGCAGGCGTACGCACAACCCGCGCCGCCGCAGGCCCCCGGTGTGCACACGATGCCGCCGACGCCCGGTGCCGTGGAGCAGCCCCCGGCGCCGAGGCAAGAGCCCTCCGCGTTCCCGCCTCCTCCGCCCGCGCCGCAACCGCCCGCGCCGCAGCAGCCCGCGCCGTGACCCTCGCCGGAGAGCTCGGCGAACTCGCGACGGAGATCGCGCGCGAAGCGGGAGACCTCGCGCTCAGACGCCGACAAGAGGGTGTGCGTCTGGCGGCGACCAAGTCCACGCTCGCTGACATCGTCACGGAAGCGGACCGCGAGGTCGAGGCGCTCATCCGCGATCGCCTACGCGCTGCCCGCGCGGAGGACGGTTTTCTCGGTGAGGAGTCCGGGGCCGAGGTCGGAACGAGCGGGATCACCTGGGTCGTCGACCCGATCGACGGCACCGTGAACTATGCGTACGGCATCCCGGCCTACAACGTCAGCATCGCCGCCGTCCGAGGCGAGCCCGACCCCGAATCCTGGGAAGCTCTCGCCGCCGCGGTCAACGCGCCCGCGCTCGGTGAGATGTTCACCGCAGCCCTCGGTCACGGTGCGTGGTCAGACGGCGCCCGGCTCTCGGTCACGGCGGAGACGCCCGCCGGAGCGCTCCTGGCTACCGGCTTCGGCTACGACTCTGCGACCCATGAAGGCGACCTCGCCACGGTGGCGCGGGTGATGCCGATGGCGCGTGATGTCCGTCGGATGGGAGCGGCCGCTCTCGACCTCGCGTATGTCGCTGCGGGTCGCCTCGACGGCTACTTCGAACGCGGATTGCGTCCGTGGGACCATGCCGCCGGTGGGCTCCTGGTGTCGGAGGCCGGTGGAGTCGTGTCACGCACCGACGTCGATTCCCCGCGGCCCATGCTCGTCGCGGCGGGACGCGCCGTGCACGACCGACTGCTCGCGATCCTGGGAACGGAAAAGTGAACGATCCATGGCTTTCCCAGGGTGGCCAGGGTAGTGTTTTACCCGATCGTTACTCTCACCACCCGAAGGTGAGAGTTTGAGTTTGCGCCCCCAAGCTGACGCACGACCCGAGAGAAACGCTTTGCCCTTCGAGAATCCCGAGGCTGCCTCTGCGCCCACGCGCCGGTCCAGCCGACTCCGCATCGCGGCCTCCGAGGCCTCTGCGGCGGGAACGACGGGACCCCTCTCCACGGCTGATTCCACTGCCGTCGCCCTCGCCGCCGTCGCTCCTCTTTCTCGTCGCGCTGCTCGCCAGCGCCAGGCAGCCGGCGCGGACGCCGCCGAGGTTCCGGCCGAGCCGTTCATCGCCACGACTCCCGCGCCGATCATCGCCGACGTCCCGGCATCACCGGTCGTCGTCGACACCGCAGCCGACTCCGGCGACGCCGCAGACCCTGACACGGTCGCGCCTTCCGTCGAGTCGCCGGCACCGGCGGCACCCGTCGCGGCGGCCGCGCCCAAAGATGATGTCGACGAGTTCGAGCGCGCATCCCGCGCCTTCCGCACGGGCTCGGTTCCTGTCGTTCCGGCGTCCGTCCGGACATCGGCCACGCACGCGCCCGCGCCCGCGGAGGCGAGCGAGTCCTCCGAGCCCGAGTCCGCGCACGTCGCGCCGCGCCGTCCACGCAGCATCCGCAAGCTTGTGACCGTGGGGGCGACCGTCGGTGTGATGAGTCTCGCCGGACTCCTCGCCGTCTCCATGACGCTTCCTGCGGAGGCAGTGGCGGCGGTGCAGGGCCGCACCGCGATGTCAGCGACCTCGCTGGTCTCGTCCGCAGGTTCCGACGCGAAGGATTCTGCCGCCGCAGAGATCCAGGCGTTCGTCGCACCGGGTGCGGTCGAGAACGAGTCTCTCGCTCGTTCGGATGACTTCAGCACGGTTTCGCTGGTCGAGGTCGCCGCCGAGCAGGGCATCAACTACTCGGGTGAGGTCTTCACGAACGACCCCGACGCCGCCATCCAGTGGCCGTTCCTCGTCGGGGTCGGCATGAGCTACGGATACGGCATGCGCAGCGGGCGTCTGCACGAGGGCATCGACTTCGTCCCCGGTGACGGTGCGCCCATCCAGGCGATCGCCGACGGCACCGTCCGCATCGCGACGGAGCAGGGCGGCGCCTTCGGCGTCACGGTCTACATCGACCACGTCATCGACGGCCAGGTCATCACCAGCCACTATTCGCACATGCAGTACGGGTCTCTGCAGGTCAAGGCGGGCGACACCGTGAAGGTCGGCGACATCGTCGGCAAGACCGGCAACACCGGCCGCTCGTACGGTGCCCATCTGCACTTCGAACTCATCGTCAACGGATCGACCATCGATCCGATGCCGTGGCTCAAGGCGAACGCTGGTCGAACCTCGTATTGACCCGCCTCGATTTCATGGGGACGCCACAGTGATGGTATTCTCGTACGGTTGCCCCGCGAGGGCAGCACGCCCCGATAGCTCAGTGGCAGAGCACTTCCATGGTAAGGAAGGGGTCGTCAGTTCAATCCTGACTCGGGGCTCGCAGCATTCTTCTCACACGGATGGATGCCGTGCGGCAGGGTAGCTCAGTTGGTGAGAGCGCACGACTCATAATCGTGAGGTCGCGGGTTCAAGCCCCGCTCCTGCTACAGATTCAAACCCCCGGATTTCCGGGGGTTTTGTCGTATGCGGCCGCCGAGCAGCCCCGGCCGACGAGAACCACAGACATCCGACCTTTCCCTTGACAGGGTCTCGGCGCGCGGACATCATGTCCTGTGGACGTCGTCACGAGGAGAAGCATGCGCATCGCCCTGCATTCAGTGATCGCCGAGGGGGCGATCGAGGACTATCGGTCCCATCACGCCCGGATCCCGGATTCTCTGCGCGACTTGTTCGACGTCGCGGGCATCCACGACTGGACCATCTGGCGTTCGGGGCGCAACCTCTTCCACCTCGTCGAGTGCGACGACTTCGAGGCGACGATGCGCATCGTCGAGGCCTCCCCGGCGAACGATTCCTGGCAGGCCGACATCGGGCGCTTCGTCGAGGGGTTCCACGGTCCGGACGGTGAAGCGGGGTTCACGCCCATCGAACAGGTCTGGGCACTCGCGGCGCAGCGCGCCACCGGCAGCTGAGCACACCGGGCGGTCGCGTGTCAGCGGAAGGGGTTCCGACCGGGATCCGATCGCCGTGGCGGCGGGTGATGCGGGATCTGGATCGGACGCGTCGCACGTGAGGCGTCCTGGAACCGTCGCACCGCGTGCAGGACCTCTTCCGCGGACGAGTAGCGCAACGCGAGCGGGAGGTCGCGCCGCCAGAGGACCTCGACCTCGGTCGGGGCATCTTCGAAGATCGTGCAGACGACGCGGCGGTGGTCGTCCGTCGGGTAGTGCAGATCGTGGATCGCCCAGTCGGTCGCCGTGACCTGCACCAGGCTGAACCTTCGGTCCGGATCGTGCTCCATCATTCTCCTAGCTGTCCCCACGGTGAAGCTTGCGCGATCGGCGCCCGGAGGGGGAGCCCCTTGACAGATGCCCGAGGCTTCTTCGGATCATTTTGTGACGTTTCTCGGTCGGCATCCGTCTTAGGGGTGTCGCTGACCTGCGGCCCGCACTCCTCAACGGAGGCGGAGACATGGATGAAGGAGCTCAAGATGGCGAACGTGACTGGTGGCGCCCAGCCCAAGGCTCAGGTCGTCGCACCGCAGTCGGGGACTGCTGCGGGCAAGACGACGATCGAGGACGCGGTGGTGGCGAAGATCGCCGGCATCGCCGCACGCGAAGTTGCGGGCGTGTATGCACTCGGCGGGGGAGCCGCCCGAATGGTCGGTGCGATCCGTGACGCCCTCAACACGACCGATCTCTCTCAGGGGATCAGCGTCGAGGTCGGCGAGACGCAGGTCGCGGTCGACGTGACGATCGTCGCGGAATACCCGGTCTCGCTCCAGAAGGTCGCGGACGAGGTTCGCGCGGCCATCCACCGCGCGATGGTGGAGCTGGTCGGCATGGAGGTCGCCGAGGTCAACGTGACCGTGAACGACGTGCACATCCCCTCCGATGACGAGGACGAGGGCACGCAGGAGGCGCGAGTCCAGTGAATGCATCGGTGATCGGCGCGGCGGCCGCCGCAGTGCTGGCGCTCACCTGGGTGGCCCTGGGGTTCTGGGCGTTCCTGCTCGTGGCGTTGGCGATGCTGCTCGGAGCGGTCGCCGGCCGCATCATCGACGGCCGGCTCGACGTCCGCGCACTCGCCGAGGTCTTCCGAGGCCGGCGCTCCTCGTCATGACCGACGAGGAGGCGGCTCCGGCGCCGGAGGACGTCGTCGTGGGGACGACGACCATCACGGCCCGTGCGCTGCAACGACTCGCCGTCGGCATCGTGCACGACGTCGCTCGGGTGTCGACCCGTGACGTCGGGGTGCAGCTGTCCGACCGGCGAGGTGCCGTGCGGATCTCGGTCACCGTCCCGGTGGCCCCGGAGCACGGACTGAACCTGGTCGACAGCGGCGAAGAGCTTCGGCGGGACCTGATCGAGAAGATGCAGACGCTGGCCGGTCGTGAGGTCAGCACCGTGGACATCCGATACTCGGGCGTCCGCCGCAGCACGGAGAAGAGGGTGAGATGACGAACGAACAGGCGATATACCGGCGCGTGCTCCGTCGGGAGACGCACGCGCCCCGCACCATCCCGGCTGCGGTGGTCGCATCGATCGGCATAGTGTCGGGCCTCGCTCTCCTCGCGGGAGGAGTGTGGTGGGTCGTCGACGCGGGCTTCCGTGACAGGGTCGCTCGAGAGTTCGATGCGCTCGCCGCAGGAGCAACGGCACAGGCCGTGCCCTTCGGGGTGGGCGTACTCGTCGTGCTTCTCGCTCTCGTGCTCCTCGCGCTCGCGGTCCTGCCGGGACGTCGCCACCGTCGTGCGCGAACGACCGAGCGCACCGCTCTGCTCGTGGACGACGGGGTGATCGCCGACTCGGTCGCCGAGGCCGTGGCCCGACGCGTGGGCGTCGATCGTGGACGCGTGGCCGTGACCGTCGGCAGGCGTGACGTCGCGGTCATGATCACCCCCACCAGTGGTGTCCCCGTCGATCGGTTCGGAGCCGAGACGGCTGTGAAGGACGTGCTCTCGGGGATCGGATTCGTCGCGGTCGCTCGCGTCAGCGTGGATGCGCACGGAGTGATCGCATGAATGCCACGAATCGCCTGGTGAATCGACTGCTCCTCTTCGTCGCCGGCGCGATCCTGTTGGCGGCGGGCGGTCTCGCCCTCGCCGAGGGGGTTCTCGCCGGCGGGGACGCGGCCCCGTGGCTTCGGCGCCCGGCATCTGTGATGTCGGCCGCGGTGGAGACCGCTGCGACGTGGACGTGGCAGATCCCGGGCGTCGGCCCGGTATCCACTGTCGCGCTGCTCATAGCGGCAGCGGCCGTGCTCCTCGTCATCACCCTCACCGCTTTCCTCGCCACGCGGAGACGCGGCAGGGCGAAGGCCGTGCTCGAGGTCGATGTCGCAGGCGGACGGACGACGGTTGATCGGAACGTGGCCGAGGAAGTGCTGACGGAGCCGTTGATCCGCCGACCCGACGTGCTCTCCGCCCGTGCGGCTGCATACCGCGTCGGAAGGAAGCATGCCGTCGCCCTGGCGATCACCGTGCGACCCGGCGCGCCCCTCGGCGTGATCGTCGCCGCGACCGAGAAGGCCGTTCGGGAGTGGGACGAGCTCCTGGGGGCCCGCATCCCGATCATGGTGCACCTGTCGGATCGCCGGTGGCGCGATGCGTTCCGGTCGCCCACGAGGGTGCAGTAAGCGGTGTGGGACCGCCGGAAGAGACCAACACGCGGAGATACCGCGTGAGGATCCGACCTCGAAACCCGGGGTCGCTGAGGAAAGGAGACGCCATGGGCGCAGAAGACAAGATCAAGGCCGCTGCGGAGAAGATCGCCGGAAAGGCGAAGGAGACCGTCGGCAAGGTGATCGACGACGACAAGCTCGTCGCCGAGGGCAAGGCCGAGCAGGCCAAGGGCGGTGTCCGTGACGCGGCAGAGGACGTCAAGGACGCGTTCAAGAAGTGACGGGTACGGGGAGAGGCTCGTGCGAGCCTCTCCCCGCTCTCGCGCGGATAGGCGGGAAATGATCCGATCTGATCGGGCGTCCGTTCCGAATTGCCTAGAGGGGCGGATCGAGGGGTGGGGTGGATGGAAGACGAACGCTTTCGCAGGGCGCTCGAGCACGCGGACGACGCCATCGTCGCCGGTCGTGCGATGGATGGGGACGTCGAGGCGTTCGCGGTCCTCGTGCGTCGGTACTCGCCGATGATGCGCGCATACACGCAGCGGATGCTGAACGCCTCAGCCGATGTGGACGACATCGTGCAGGAGACGTTCGTGACCGCCTGGCAGCGATTCGGCGAGCTCGACGATCCGGCCAAGGTGAAGAGCTGGCTGATGAGGATCGTGAGCAGGAAAGCGGTCGACCGCATTCGCGCGACCCGGCCCGCCGTCGACATCGATTCGATCGACAGGCCGGCACCGCTGCACGCGTCACCGTCCGCAGTGGTCGAGGTGCGAGCGGGGGTCGCGGCGCTCGGCGCAGCGCTTCGAGAACTGCCCGACGCGCAGCGGGAGTGCTGGATCCTGCGGGAGATCGGCGGCTACTCGTACGAGGAGATCTCCGAAGAGCTCGGCATTCCGGTCTCGACGTCAAGGGGGCTGCTCGCCCGAGCCCGAAGATTCATGATCGTACGGATGGAGGAGTGGCGATGACCGACGACAAAGAGACGCCGAAGGCCCGCCGGCTCAGCCTGGCGCCGACCGATCTCGACGGGCACACACTCGACGAGCTCACCGACTACCTGGAGGCAGGAAGGCAGCCCGCCGATCGTTCGATCGACGAGTCGCCCGGCTGTCAGCTGGCGCTCGACGCGCTGGAGCGCCTGCACGGACTCGGCGCTGAACTGATCGCGGCGGAGACCGCGGCTGAGCCGGAGGTCGACGAGAGCTGGGTGGACCGCATCCTCAGCGGCATCGCGATCGACGCCCGTGCCGGCCGTCGCATTCCCTTCGCTTCCACCGACCCGGACGTGGACCTCGGGATCACCGAGGGCGCGGTGCGTGGCCTCATCCGCGCCGCGGAGAAGGTGGTGCCCGGACTGCTGGTCGGACGGTGCCGACTCGACGGCGACGTCACGACCGCGAACGCCCCGATCCGTGTCGAGATCGACGCGAGCGCGATGCACGGGCAGTCGATGCCGGTGGTCGCCGAGCGGCTGAGGACCGAGGTCGACCGCAGCCTCCGCGCACACACCGAGCTCAACATCGTCGCGATCGACATCGCGATCCGAGACATCCGGGAGGTGTCGTCATGGACCGACGAGCGATGATGACGCCCGAAGCCTGCGCAGAGCTGGCCGCGTCGATCGAGGAGACGATACGGACGACACCGGGTGTCCGGAACGTCTATCGGTCGGGGTCCCTGATCTCCAACCTGTTGCGCGTGGGGGCCGCGGCCCTGGGCGTGCGCAAGGACGACGAACCGATCGTGGCGGTGGCCCCGGCCGGCGAGGGCGTCGCCGTCGAGGCGTCGATCGGTGTGGATGAGGACGCCCCTGCGGGCGAGACCCTGCGCGCCGCCCATGCCGCCGTCGCCGCGCTCCTCGCTGCGCGCGGTGTGGAACACGACAGCATCACACTCACCGTGGTGCACGTCCAGTCCCGCGCGACGACGTAGCGGCGGATGAGGCAACCGAGTGCCGCTCCCGGCGGGGAGCGGCACTCGGTTGCGGTGCGGCTCAGGCGACCGCGCGCAGGCCCTCGACGAGCGGAGTGGTCGGACGGCCGATCAGGCGGGCGAGTGTGCCGTCGGTGTCGGCGAGCGCGCCACCCTTGATCCCGGCGTCGAGCGCGGCGACGAAGCCGGCCGTGCCTTCGTCGAGCCCGGCGTCGCGGAGTGCCGCGACCTGATCATCCGAGGAGACCGGGACGAAGGACACCGGGCGCCCGGTGATCTCGGAGAAGGCCGCAGCGAGATCGGAGTACGTCCAGGCGACGTCGCCGCCCAGCTCGTAGACCTCTCCGATGTGACCGTCTTCGAGTGCCACGACGGCGGCGGCCTCCGCGAAGTCCCTGCGGCTGGCCGAGGCGACTCGTCCGTCTCCGGTGCCTGCGGTGAGCACCCCGGTCTCGGCGGCACGTGCGAGGTCGGCGGCGTAGTTCTCGGTGTACCAGTTGTTGCGGAGGATGACCGCGGGCAGTCCCGCGGCGGCGATGAGCTCTTCCGTCGCCTTGTGCTCCGGTGCCAGGACGAGGTCGCTCGAGGTCGCCTTCGGAGCGCTGGTGTAGACGAACTTGGTGACACCGGCGGCCTTCGCCGCGTCGATGACCGTCCGGTGCTGGGGAACGCGCTGGCCGACCTCGGATCCGGAGACCAGGATGACCGTGTCGACGCCGTCGACGGCTGCGGCCACGGAGCCGGCGTCGGTGTAGTCGAGGTGAACACTGCGCACGCGCGGATCGGCGACCTTCGTCGTGTCGCGGGCGCCCGCGACGATGGACTGCGGGTCCGCGCCGCGCTCGAGGAGGCTGTCGATGATGAGGCGGCCGAGGTTGCCGGTCGCGCCGGTGACGAGGATGGTCATGGGGGTCCTTTCGTAGGTGACACACTCGACAACCCCGGGGTGGCGATTCGGCATTCCGATCTGTGGGTACCCACTTTGAAGTAAGGTACCCACATGACGGTAAGTTTCGCGCAGATCAAGGAATCGACACCCTTCGCCTTCGATCAGAACTGCGGCACACGTGTCGTCCTCGATCACATCATGAGCAAGTGGGGCGTCCTGGTCCTGTCGTGCCTGTCCGATGGCACACACCGCTGGGGCGCGCTGCGTCGTGAGGTCGACGGCATCAGCGAGAAGATGCTCGCCTCGACGCTGCGCACCCTCGTCGATGACGGACTCGTGCACCGGGAGTCGCTGCCGACCGTGCCGCCCCACGTCGAATACAGCCTGACGCCGCTCGGTCGCGACCTGATGGAGCGGATGCTCCCGCTGATGGAGTGGGTCGCCGACCACGCCGACGGCATGCTCGGACGGGACTGAACTTGCGGATTCCGTCGTGGGAGGCGGTCTCTTGCTTCGAATTCTGACGGTTTCAGAAACCCGTTGACGCGATAACCGCGGTGGCCTTACTGTTCTGACATGGCAGCAACGACGCCGATTCACCTGGAACGACCCGATGGCAAGGGTCTCGCTGCGGGAACACTGGGATTGTGGGGATCCACCGTCATCGGTCTCGCCTCCACCGCCCCCGTCTACTCGCTCGTCGCGACGCTCGGATTCGTCGTGCTCGCGGTGGGGGCGCAGGCTCCGATCGCCTTCATCATCGCGTTCGTCCCGATGCTCCTGATCGCCTTCGCCTATCGCGAGCTCAACAATGCCGTTCCCGATTGCGGCACCACCTTCACCTGGGGAACCAAGGCCTTCGGGCCGTGGGTCGGCTGGATGGGCGGCTGGGGCGTCGCGGTCGCCGGCATGGTCGTGCTCGCCAACCTGGCCCAGATCGCCTCGGTCTACTTCTGGTCGCTGATCGGACAGGACCTGGAGAACAACGACTGGCGCGTCGTCGTCGTCGCTGTCGCGTTCATCGCCGCCATGACGTGGGTCAGCTGGCGCGGTGTCGAGATCGGCGAGCGCATTCAGAACATCCTGCTCGGTATCCAGTACCTGGCGCTGGCCATCTTCGTCGCCACGGCGCTGTGGCAGTTCTTCGCCGGGACGGCCCCGAACCCGACGCCGTTCGACTGGGAGTGGCTGAACCCGTTCGCCTTCACCGACTGGTCGGGCTTCACCGAGGCGATCCTCCTCGCGCTGTTCATCTACTGGGGCTGGGACACCTGCCTCGCGCTGAACGAGGAGACGAAGGACCCGAAGCGCATCCCCGGTCGCGCCGCACTGCTCACCACCGTCATCCTCCTCTTCACGTACGTCGCGGTCACGATCGCCGCGATGATGTACGCCGGACTGGGGGAAGACGGCACGGGGCTCGGCAACGAAGCGAACGCCGACGACTTCTTCCTCGCGATCAAGGACGGCCTCCTCGGACCGTTCGGTTGGGTCCTGGTCGTGTCGGTGATCATCTCGGCGATCTCGTCGACGCAGACCACCATCCTGCCGACCGCCCGTGGCACGCTCGCGATGGGGGTCTACCGGGCGCTTCCCGCCAAGTTCAAGGAGGTGCACCCGACGTACAAGACGCCGTCGTTCTCGACGATCGTCATGGGCGTGGTCGCATCCGTGTACTACATCGGCATGACGTTGATCAGCGACAACATCCTGCAGGACTCGATCCTGTCGCTGGGTCTCGCGATCGCCTTCTACTACGCCATCACCGGTTTCGCGAGCGTCTGGTACTTCCGCAAGGACCTGACCGCCTCGGCGCGTGAGTTCTTCTTCAAGGGGCTGTTCCCCTTGCTCGGCGGGCTCATGCTGACCTGGGCGTTCGTGCAGTCCGCGATCGACATGTGGGACGTGGACTACGGCTACACCGTGCTGTTCGGCATCGGCGGCACGTTCGTGATCGGCGTCGGCTCGCTCGCGTTCGGCCTGGTGCTGATGTTCGTCTGGTACCTGTTCCCCCGGTCCAAGCGCTTCTTCCGCGGGGAGAGCCTGAACCGCGACACCGAGGTGATGGTGCCCGATGAGCCCGCGGTGACGATCCGATCGATCGACGGCGGCATCTGAGGATGACGGTCGCCACCGCCGACCTCTACGACGAACTCGAAGAGGGATCGCCTCTGTACAGCGACGAAGACGGGATCCTGGTCGAACGCTGAGCGGCGCCCATCGGTGCCGGGGCGCTTGTCCTAGGCTTGCTGCGTGCGCATCCGGCTCGACATCGCCTACGACGGCACCCACTTCCGCGGGTGGGCGAAGCAGCCGACGCTCCGCACCGTGCAAGGGACTCTCGAAGCCGCCCTGGCCCGGATCGTCGGCTCCGATGTGCAGTTCGTCGTCGCCGGACGCACCGACGCCGGCGTGCACGCGAGTGGTCAGGTGGCCCACGTCGACCTCGACGAGACGCAGTGGTCGCGCATCGAGTCCCGACAGGGCCGCGCGCCGCTGGAGCCCGCCGAGACCATCGCCGGTCGCATGCGGGGCGTGCTCGGTGCGTACTCGGATGTGACGGTCACCCGCACCTCGATCGCCCCGGAAGGTTTCGACGCGCGCTTCTCGGCGGTCTGGCGCCGGTACCGCTACCGTCTCGCCGATGCCCGGACCGGGTTCGACCCGCTGCGCCGGCACGACACGACGACCGTCCGCGGTCGGCTCGACGAACAGGCCATGGACGCCGCAGCGCGCACCCTCATCGGCCTGCACGACTTCGCGGCGTACTGCAAGCCTCGCGAGGAGGCGACGACCATCCGCACGCTGCTCGACTACCGCTGGGCCCGCGACGCCGACGGTGTGCTCGTCGCCGAGGTCAAGGCCGATGCGTTCTGCCACAGCATGGTGCGCGCGCTCGTGGGGGCGTGTGCCGCCGTGGGGGAGGGGCGGCTCGGCGTCGATGATCTCGTCGTGCTGCGCGATGCGCTCACCCGGACCAGTGAGTTCAAGGTGCTGGCCGCGCGCGGCCTGATCCTCACCGAGGTCGGCTACCCCGCCGATGACCTGTTGGCGACGCGGGCCGAGCAGACGCGCGCTCGCCGCGACGGGGTGGGCGGCTGATATGTCGTCACCGACCGGCATCCGTTGGGGGTGCGGCCGCGATCCGGAGCCCGGGCACAGCAGGGGCGAGTAGCGTGGGACGGTCATGAAGGTCATCTCGTACAACCTCCAGAAGCACCGGGCCGCGGGCGAACTCGCGGCGCTGGTCCGCGAGCACGACCCCGACATCCTCTGCCTCCAGGAGTGCGATGTCCCCGAGCTTCCTGCGCGGATCGGTGATCTCGAACTCGCCGACGCCACACAGGGCAACCGCCTCGGCCTCGCCCTGTTCTATCGGTCGAGTTCGTACCACCTGCAGTCCATCCGCACGCTCGGGCTGAAGAAGTCGCTGCATGACCGGATCGCCAAGCCCGCCCACGAACGCGTGCTCGGTGCGCGACTGCGCGACATCGACGACGGCCGGGATTTCATCGTGGCCTCCTTCCACGCGGCACCGTTGACCGCGTTGAACTCGTTGCGTCGTCACCAGATCCGTGCCGCGCTCACCGAGCTCGCGGCGCTCGGTGAAGGGCTGCCCCAGCTGATGGTCGGCGACTACAACTACCCGATCTTCAAGGAGAACCTCGGCCAGGCCGTCCGCAACCACGGCTATGCCCTGTCGCTCAGCGACGACCACACCTACACCCGCTATCGGGTGTTCCGCGGGCACTACGACTTCGCGACGTCGGCCGGGTTCGAGATCGAGCGCATCACCACACTGCCCCAAGGTGCGAGCGACCACCGGCCGATCCTGGTGACGGTCAAGCCCGACTGAGCAGTGCGGTTTGGGTATACCGCACCACGTGGCGTATGATTTCCCTTTGGTGCCTTTGCCCGCGTGCGGGAGAGGGCATCGTCCGAACGTGAGCCCTCCACTGGCGTGTTCCCCTCTCTCCCCGCTCGATGAGCCTGAGAGGACGAACCACCCCGGAGTGGGATTCACGAACTTCTCCGTTCGACACAAGAAAGCAGCACTATCGTGACGCGCACTTACACTCCCAAGGCTGGCGAAGTCCAGCGCGATTGGGTCGTCATCGACGCCACCGACGTCGTTCTCGGCCGCCTCGCCTCGCACGCCGCCACTCTCCTCCGTGGCAAGCACAAGCCGACCTTCGCCAACCACATCGACTCGGGTGACTTCGTCATCATCGTGAACGCAGAGAAGGTCGCGCTCACCGGTCAGAAGCTCCAGAAGAAGCTGGCTTACCGTCACTCCGGCTACCCGGGTGGTCTGAAGTCGGTCACCTACGCCGAGCTCCTCGAGAAGAACCCGGTCCGTGCCGTGGAGAAGGCCATCCGTGGCATGCTCCCGAAGAACAGCATCGGCCGCCAGCAGCTGTCCAAGCTCAAGGTGTACGTCGGTGCAGAGCACCCGCACGCCGCGCAGCAGCCGACGCCGTACACCCTCGACCAGGTCGCCCAGTAAGCGCCGTAAAGACTTAAGGACATACTCGTGGCTGACATCCAGGACACCACCGAAACCCCCCAGAACTTCTCGACGTCGACTCCGGAGACCGACGTGGTCGAGGCGGCTCCCCGCCCCGTCCTCAGTGTCCCCGGTGCCGCTGTCGGCCGTCGCAAGCAGGCCATCGCCCGCGTGCGCATCGTCCCCGGCTCGGGCACGATCACGGTCAACGGCCGCACGATCGAGGACTACTTCCCGAACAAGCTGCACCAGCAGCTGATCAACGACCCGTTCACGGTGCTGAACCTCGCCGGCGCATACGACGTCATCGCTCGTATCTCCGGTGGTGGCCCCTCGGGTCAGGCCGGCGCACTCCGCCTCGGCATCGCCCGTTCGCTGAACGGCATCGACGAGGAGAACAACCGTCCGACCCTGAAGAAGGCCGGCTTCCTCTCCCGTGACGCTCGCGTCAAGGAGCGCAAGAAGGCTGGACTCAAGAAGGCCCGCAAGGCGCCTCAGTACTCGAAGCGTTAAGGTCCACTGCTCCGATGCCGATCTTTGGCACGGACGGCGTGCGAGGACTGGCCAATGGCATCCTCACCGCCGACCTGGCGCTCACCCTGGCCCAGGCGACTGCTGTCGTCCTGGGCCAGGGCCGTACTGCGGAGGCCCGCAAGGCCGAGGGCAAGCGACTCACCGCAGTGGTCGCGCGGGACCCCCGGGTCTCCGGACACTTTCTGACCGCGGCCGTCTCCGCAGGTCTCGCCTCCTCGGGCGTCGATGTGCTCGAGGCCGGGGTCATCCCCACGCCCGCACTCGCGTTCCTGGTGGCCGACCGCGATGCCGACTTCGGCGTCATGATCTCGGCCTCGCACAACGCGGCCCCCGACAACGGCATCAAGATCTTCGCCAGGGGTGGTCGCAAGCTCCCCGACGTGGTCGAGCAGCGCATCGAAGAGGCCATGCACGGGGAGATGCTGCGTCCCACCGGTGCCGGCGTCGGTCGAATCGACCGGTTCTCCGATGCCGAGGATCGCTACGTCGTGCACCTTCTCGGCTCACTGCCGAACCGTCTGAACGGCATCCACGTCGTGCTCGACTGCGCCCATGGCGCGGCCTCCGGTGTCTCACCGGAGACGTTCCGCGATGCGGGTGCCGAAGTCACCGTCATCGGGGCGGACCCTGACGGCTGGAACATCAACGACGGGGTCGGTTCGACCCACCTCGACAACCTCGCCGAGGCCGTCGTGCGTCTGGGAGCCGACATCGGCATCGCCCACGACGGCGACGCCGACCGATGCCTGGCCGTCGACGCCGAGGGCAAGGTCATCGACGGAGACCAGATCATGGCGATCCTCGCGGTGTCGATGAAGGAGCGCGGCCACCTCACCGACGACACCCTCGTCGCGACCGTGATGAGCAACCTCGGACTCCACGTCGCGATGCGCGAGCACGGGATCACGATCCGGCAGACCGCTGTCGGCGACCGGTATGTGCTCGAGGACATGAACGAGGGCGGGTACGCCCTCGGTGGCGAGCAGTCGGGTCATGTCATCATGAGCGAGTATGCGACCACGGGGGACGGCATCCTCACGGGTCTTCACCTCGTCGCGGAGATGGCGCGGCAGAAGAAGACGATTGCCGAGCTCGCCTCGGTGATGACCGTCTACCCGCAGGTGCTCATCAACGTGCGCGACGTCGACAAGGATCGCGTCTCCGAAGACGAGGTCGTGCAGCAGGCCGTGCGCGACATCGAGACCGAGCTGGGAGACACCGGTCGCGTGCTGCTGCGCAAGTCCGGCACCGAGCCGCTCGTCCGCGTCATGGTGGAGGCGGCCGACGCCGAGTCGGTGCACGCCTACGCAGGACGCCTCGCTGAGGTCGTCCAGGAGCGTCTCGCGCTCTGAGGCCCGTTGTCCTTCGGAACCGGTCGGTCGCTGATACAGCGTCCGGCCGGTTCTTCGTTCACCGCGAGGACTCCTTCTCTAGGGGGCCGCGCAGATTCGGTAGAGGCCGCTGTAGACGAGCGTCTCGGTCGTGCACGCGAGACTCGTGAGCCGGGGAATGCCCGCCATCGCCGGTGCATCGAAGAGGCCGACATGCGCGCCGGTGAGCACGATGGGCGGGACGGCCGCGCCCCACGGATCCGCGGCGAGCCACTCGACGTCGTTCTCCGTGACCCAGGCGGTCAGCGGCACGACGGCGGCTCGCTGACGCTCCAGGGTGAGCGCCCGAGGCTCGAACGACGACGCGACGTGCACGGCAGCGCCTCCGGCGACGACGGCGGCGAGGAGTGACGCGGCGACGACACCGATGATGCGCAGGACACCGCGTCGGGGAAGTCGCGCGACAGACCAGACGGCGACGGCGGCGATGACCGGGAAGAACGCATAGACGGCGGGGGCGGGGTGCCGCACCCACAGCGGCAGCCGCGAGGCCGTCGCCCACCAGCCGATGAAGGCGAGTGTGCCGACGAGTGCCGCGAGGGCGTACGCGATCACCAGCCGCTCGGTCTCCGTCGCGGTGCGCCACCGCCGCACGATGCCGACCACGGCGAGGGCGACGGCCAGGAGGGCACCGAGCACGGCGAGTGCCGGAGGCAGGGACCAGGAGCCGGCGAGGGTGTCGAGCTTCTGCAGCACCGTGGTCGCCGCGTCGTCCTGGCCGCCGCTCCGGATGAAGTAGGCGAGGTCGCGCAGGTGCTTCACGTAACCCGAGAAGCCGAGCGAGACCAGGGCCGCCAGTTCGACGAGCAGTGTCGGTACGGCGACCAGCAGCAGCGGCAGCCACGATCGCCGCAGCGTCTCGCGAACCCGTGCCCACCCTGCGCCGTCCGAGAGCACCCACAGGGCGACGGCGAAGGCCGGGAGGACGAGGATCGCGATGAGCTTCGTCTGGATCGCCAGCCCGATGAAGAGACCGGCCAGCCACGCCCGGCGGGGGAGCACGAGGAGTGCCCAAACGATGAGGGCCGCCGCGGGGATCTCGCCGAGGAGGTCGGCCGGGCCCTGGATGGGGGAGATGCCCGCGTCGGCGGTGAAGGCGAGGGGCACGGCGACGGCGAGCAGCGCGGCCCAGCGGCCGCCGATGCGTCGTCCGAGCGCCACGAGACCGAAGAGCAGCGCGATCCAGAAGCCCAGTGGGACGAGCCGGGAGGCCAGCACCGGATCGATCCCGGTCGCGAGCAGCGCGGCGACCGGGAGGAGCACGACGGGTCCCGTGGAGATGCGCGGGTCGAACGGTGTGATCGTCGAGCCGGAGAGCGCTCCGTCGCTCGCGTATCCGAGTCCGTCGAGCAGATTGCGGGGGACGGTGAGGTTGAAGGCCTCATCTTCCCAGAACGGCCACACCACGAGGCTGTGCCAGGCGACGATGACGTGCCCGATCAGCAAGGCGGCCGCGGCCACCCAGAACACGATCGTGCGTGCGCGGGTCATCGCGCGACGGTCTCCGGTCGGTGAATACTGCGCAGCGGAGCGGACGGCCGCAGGGAGAGTTCCCACGCTTCGACGAGGGCGGTGCGGACGAAACGGCGCAGGCGCTTCGGGGGGAGGGCGACGGTGCTCCCGCGTCCCCACATCGTGCCGGTGGCGGAAGCGCCGCGGCGGGGGATGCTGTCGACCCGAAGGTAGCGCACCGTGAACCCCGCGCGGGCCTCGGCCAGAGAGAAGTGCACGTGCGGCACCGATGCATCCGCTGGGGTGGCCTCGACCAGGGCCCGCAGGGCTGGCGTGCGGTACGCCCGCAGCGGGGTGTTCACATCCGGGATCCGGCGCCCGGCGGCCAGCGCGATCAGAAGACCGACGGCTCCCGTGAGCACCTTGCGGTACCAGGGGTCCGTGCGCCCGTCGCGGACGCCGTGGACGACATCGGCGTTCTCGGCGTCGAGCGCGGCGAGCAGCCGGGGGAAATCGCGGCCGTGGAACTGCCCGTCGCCGTCCACGTGCACGAGCACATCGGGCTCCACTGCAAGCCCGGCGCGATAGGCCGCGAGTGCGGTCGGACCGTGCCCGCGGTTGAGGGGCTGCACCTCGACCGCGACGTCCTCGACGTCGTCGAACACGGTGGCGGTCCCATCGGTCGAGCGGTCGTCCGCGATATGGAACGTCACGCGGTCGACCACCGGAGACACGGAGTCGCGGATCTCGTCGATGAAGTCGCGGATGCCTTCGGCCTCGTTGTAGGCGGGCATGACGACGGCGAGGTGGCGGAGGGTCACGGGGTCCTTGGGGTGGCGAGGTGCGCGGGGATCAGGAAGTAGCCTAGTTGAGCTATGGATCTTCCCACCCGACTGCGTCGGCTCGCCGGCGTCGGCAGCCGGTTCCTGGTCGTGGGCGCGCTGAGCACTCTCATCGAGGTGGGGGTCTTCAACCTCCTGGTGTTCGTGTGGGGCTGGGATGTCGTCGCCGCGAAGATCGTGGCTTCACTGGTCGCGCTCGTCAACGCCTACATCGGCAACCGGGAGTGGACCTTCCGGCACCGTGATCGGCGGGGGAGGACCGCGGAGGTCGTGTTGTTCCTCGCCACGAACGCCGTCTGCACCGCCCTGGGCGCTGTTCTCGTCTGGGTGGGGGTCGAAGGCGTGGAGGCGATTCTCGGACGAGAGCCGGGCGCTGTCGCGGTCAACCTCGTGAACCTGACGAGCATCGTGATCGTGGTTCTGCTGCGCTTCGTGCTTTATCACGGCATCGTTTTCCGGGCGTCCCCGAAGCCGTGACGATCACTCCGTGACCGCGGCGCCGGCGTGCGCGCGACGGCGATGACGTCGTCGATATGCCAGGATGAGGACGATCACTCGGGCGGAGGCGGGGAGGCCGACGTCCGAGAGACCTATTTCAGGGAGGGCTGACACAGGGGGATGTCGGAGAAGACGATCGCACTCGCGCCACGGCGCCGACGTGCACTGGCCGCGACGGTCGACGCAGGAGCCTGGATCGTGGGCATCCTCGCCGCCGTCGTGCTGCGATTCGAGTTCGAGCCGACGCTGGCGGGATGGGCATCCACGGTCGTCCTCGCGTTGACGGCGGCGGCGATCCAGGTGGGCATCGGGTTCTCCCTGCGTTTCTACCTCGGGCGATTCACCTACGGGTCGTTCGAGGAGGTGCGCAATCTCGCCGCCGCGGTGAGCGTGCTGGCGCTGGTGCTCGCGGTGGCGGTCATCATCCTGGGGCCCTTCGTCGGTGTCCCTCGGGGGACCGTCCTGCTCGCCTTCCCCTTCGTGCTCCTGCTGATGTTCGGCGTCCGTTACGCGGCCCGCCTGTTCATCGAACGGTCGCGCAAGCCGGACGACGCCGCGGATCCTGCGGTCGTCATCGGTGCCGGCCACGTCGCGGACACACTTTTGCACAACGTCACCACCGACCCGTCCTCGCCCATCCGGCCGGTTGGGATCCTCGACGACGATCCGGGCAAACGGCACCTCCGGCTACGGGGGGTCCCGGTGCTCGGCCGCACCGATCAGATCGCGGAGATCGCGGCACGCACGGGAGCGAAGGTCCTCGTCATCGCGATCGGACGCGCGGATGCGGCGCTGCTGCGCCGACTGACGGACGATGCGGAGGCGGCGGGCCTCAGAGTCGTCGTCACACCGACGCTGAGCAGCATGGTGAGCGGCGAGGAATCGCCCGGGGACGTGCGCGACATCAGCATCGAGGACCTGATCGGGCGCCATCCCGTCGACACGAATGTCGAGTTGATCGCCGGGTACATCACAGGGCGCCGTGTGCTGGTCACCGGCGCCGGCGGATCGATCGGCTCGGAGCTGTGCCGCCAGCTCGCCAAGTACGGACCGAGCGAGCTGATGATGCTCGACCGCGACGAGACCGGCCTGCAGATGGCGCAGCTCGGAACGGCGGGCCACGGCCTGCTCGACACCAGAGACGTGGTGCTCGCCGACATCCGCGACAGCGCGGCCCTCTTCGAGATCTTCCGCGACCGCCAGCCCGAGGTGATCTTCCACGCCGCCGCGCTCAAGCATCTGCCCATGCTCGAGCAGTATCCGGACGAAGCCTGGAAGACCAACGTCATCGGCACGCTCAACGTGCTCGACGCCGCACGCGAGGCGGGAGTGAGCACCTTCATCAACATCTCGACCGACAAGGCGGCGAACCCGACCAGCGTGCTCGGGCACTCCAAGCGCGTGGCCGAGAAGCTCACCGCGTGGGCCGGCGAGCAGACCGGGATGCGGTACCTCTCGGTGCGGTTCGGCAATGTGATCGGCAGCCGTGGCTCGATGCTGCCCACATTCCGGTCCTTGATCGATGCCGGAGGCCCCGTCACGGTCACCCACCCGGACGCCACGCGCTACTTCATGACGATCCCTGAGGCCTGTCAGCTCGTGATCCAAGCGGGTGGCATCGGACGCCCCGGCGAGGTCCTCATCCTCGACATGGGGGAACCGGTCCGGATCCTCGATGTCGCCAAGCGGATGATCGCGATGTCGGGAAAGGCGATCGAGATCGTGTTCACCGGCCTCCGCCGCGGCGAGAAGCTGCACGAGGAGCTCGTGGGCGTGCGCGAGGATCTCGAGCGCCCCTTCCACGAGAAGGTCGCCCACACGCGTGCGGATGCGGTCGCTCCCGATGACCTCGACAAGGAGGGCTGGCTGAGTCGGATGTCCGCGCAGCCGCGCGACGACGACAGGGTGACCGTGCATCCCGGGAGCCTGGGGAAGGTCCTCGACACATGAGCGATCGCATCCACATGTCGTCGCCCGACGTCGGCGAGGCGGAGGAAGCAGCGGTCCTCGCAGCGCTGCGCTCGGGATGGATCGCCCCGCTGGGTCCCGATGTCGATGCCTTCGAGGTCGAGATGGCCGAACGCGTCGGCGTCGCGCACGGTGTCGCCCTCAGCTCGGGGACGGCGGCGCTTCACCTCGGGCTGCTCGCGCTCGGAGCGGGCCCCGGTGACGTCGTCGTGACCTCGACCATGACCTTCGCCGCGACGACCAACGCGATCGTCTACACGGGCGCGGAGCCGTATTTCATCGACGCGGACCCGGCCACCGGGAACATGGACGTCGCGCTGCTGCGCGAGGCGTTGCGGAGTCTGCACGCCGCGGGTGAACGGGTCGTCGCGATCGTTCCCGTCGACCTGTTGGGCAAGACCGTCGACTATACGGCGATCCTCGACGCTGCCGACGAGTTCGACGTGCCGGTGCTCGCCGATGCGGCCGAGTCGCTCGGGGCCCGACATCGGGGCCGTGCGGCGGGGAGCTTCGGTCGTGCGTCGATCGTGTCGTTCAACGGCAACAAGATCATGACCACCTCGGGCGGAGGCATGCTCCTCACCGACGACCCGGCCATCGCCGCCCACACGCGCTACCTCGCCACGCAGGCGCGCCAGCCGGTCGTCCATTACGAGCACACCGACATCGGCTACAACTACCGCATGAGCAATCTGCTCGCGGCCCTCGGACGCGCCCAGTTGCGACGACTGGACGAGATGATCGCCCGCCGCCGTGAGATGCGTGCGCTCTATGCGTCGCTTTTCGCCGAGGTGGACGGCATCGAGGTCTTCGGAGCGGAGGGGGACGAAGACGACAACGTCTGGCTCACCTCGATCCTCATCGACCCCGCCTCGACGGGGTGGCAGCCGTCGGAGCTCTCCGCGGCACTCGCGGCCGACGACATCGAGAGCCGACCCCTGTGGAAGCCCATGCATCTCCAGCCGGTCTTCGCCGGGGCGAGAGGCGCGATCTCGGGAGCCTCGGAGTCGCTTTTCGCCCGCGGGCTGACGCTGCCGAGCGGCTCGGCCCTGACCTCCGCGCAGCGGACGCGTGTGCTGGACGCGATCCGTCGCTTCGTCGCCGCATGAGCCCTCGCCGACGGCCGTACGACCTGGTGAAGCGCGGACTCGACATCGTCGCCTCCGCGATCGCACTGGTGGTGCTGTCGCCCGTGATCCTCGTGATCGCGATCCTCGTCGTGCTCCGGCTGGGGAGTCCGGTCCTCTTCGCCCAGCCGCGCCCCGGCCGCGACGGGAGGGTCTTCACGCTGTACAAGTTCCGGTCGATGCGCGCGGTCGATGCGCGCAGCGGACGGGTCAGCGACGCCGACCGGCTCACTCCGTTCGGCGTCCGGCTGCGTGCGACGAGCCTGGACGAGCTTCCGAGCCTGTGGAACGTCCTGCGCGGCGACATGAGCGTGGTCGGTCCGCGCCCGCTCCTGGTGGAGTACCTCGACCGGTACACCCCCGAGCAGGCCAGAAGGCACGAGGTGCGTCCGGGCATCACGGGCCTCGCCCAGGTCAACGGTCGCAACACGATCTCCTGGGACGATAAGTTCGCACTGGACGTCCGCTACGTCGACCGGCGCAGCCTGGGCCTGGATCTGCGGATCGTGATCGCGACGATCGGATCGGTGGTCAGGCGGGACGGGATCTCCGCGGAAGGACACGCGACGATGTCGAGGTTCGGTGAAGACGGTGGCTGACGACATCGTCGTGATCGGCGCAGGAGGATTCGGGCGCGAGACGCTCGACGTGATCGAAGCCGTCAACGCCGACGCGGGCGCACCCCGCTGGCGAGTTCTCGGAGTGGTGGACGACGCCCCCGCCGCGATCCACCTCGAACGACTCGCCGCGCGCGGCTATCGCCACCTCGGCGGTGTCGACGCCGCAGAGCGCGTGCTGTCGACGGCCTTCGTCGTCGTCGCGATCGGAGCCCCCGCCGTGCGCGCCCGCATCGCCGCGCACCTCGAGGCGACGGGCGCGACATCCGCGACCCTGGTGCATCCTCGTGCCGTCCTGGGCTCGGAGGTGACGGTGGGCGTCGGATCCGTCGTGTGCGCGGGCGTGCAGGTCTCCACGAACGTCCGTCTCGGCCGGCGGGTGCATCTCAATCCCGGGGCGATCGTCGGGCATGACACCGTGCTCGGGGACGACGTCTCGGTCAATCCCGGTGCCGTGCTCTCCGGGGAGGTACGGGTGTCCGAGCGCACGCTCGTCGGCGCCGGTGCGGTCGTGCTTCAGGGGCTTCGCGTCGGTGCGGACGCGGTGATCGGGGCGGCGGCATGCGTCACCCGCGACGTGGCCGACGGTGTGGTCGTCAAAGGTGTGCCCGCTCGATGACAGCTCAGCGCCTGTGCGTGATGGTCACGAGCTCGTTGACCGCGACCACCTTCCTCCGGGGGTACCTCCGGTTCCTGCGGGAGGCGGGGTGGGAAGTGACGCTCGTGTGCAGCGACGGCCCCGGTGCGGTCGAGCTGGCGCACGAGGCCGGTGTCGCGTTCGAGCCACTCGAGATGACGCGCGAACCCTCACCGCTCGCAGACCTTCGCGCCCTGCGGCAGGTGCGGCGTCTGCTCCGGCGGTTGCGTCCAGACGTGCTCGTGTACGCGACGCCGAAGGCCGCGCTCCTCGGAGCGCTCGGCGGCCGCGCCGCGGGGGTACCGCGCCGGGTCTACGAGGTGTGGGGGCTGCGGATGGAGACGGCGTCCGGTCTGGGGCGTCGGGTCTTCGCAGCGCTCGAATCGCTCACGATGCGCCTCTCCACCGAGGTGATCGCCAACAGCCGAAGTCTGGCCGACCGGGTGGGCGAACTGGGACTGAACGGTGCACGCGAGGTCACCGTCCTCGGAGCGGGGTCGTCGCACGGCGTCGACGCCGTGCACTTCTCGCCCCGAGCAGATGTCCCCGCGCTCGATCGGGACGTCGCCGAGTGGGTGGGGAGCTCGCCGGGACCGGTGGTCGGCTTCGTGGGTCGCCTGCACCCGGACAAGGGGATCGACACACTGCTCGCCGCGTTGCGGGTCTGTGCGGACAGGGGCCTGGCGGCTCCGCTGCTCCTCGTGGGCGGGGACGAGGGAGCGGCTCCGGACGCGCTCGCCGCCGCCGCCGACACGCGTATCCCGGTGCACACCACCGGCTTCGCCGCCGACGTGCGCCCACTTCTGCGGGCGATGGATGTGCTCGTGCTGCCGAGCCGACGCGAGGGGTTCCCGAACGTGGTGCTCGAAGCGGCGGCGATGGAGGTCCCGGCGATCGTCTCGGATGCGACCGGCTGCGTGGATGCGGTGATCGATGACGTCACCGGGATGATCACCCCGGTCGGGGATGCGGGCGCGCTCGCCGACGCCTTGATCACGCTGCTGCAGGACGGCGAGCGGCGGACGCAGCTCGGTGCGGCCGCACGGGATCGCGCCGTCGCGGAGTTCGCCCCCGAGACCGTGTGGGCACAGCACTCTCAGCGATGGGCGGGCTGAGTCCTCTCACCGTCGGCGAGGACCTCGTGCACCAGGGCCGCGTATCGCTCCGCCTTGGTCCGGACATCGACCAGCTGCCGTACCGTGTCCGGGATGCGCGCGCCGACCGCACCGCGCACGAACTCCCGTACCGTCGGGGCGACCTCCGTGGCGGTCCACGAACCACGGGCGACCGTCGTCAGCGTCGCCGAGTCGATCCCCTCCAGGTCCTCGTCGCGGGAGAAGAGCAGCGTGGGGATGCCGAGCGAGACGCTCTCGCGCACCTTGAGCGCCGATGCCACCTCGATCCCCTTGCGGTCGAGCGCGAGGCCGCCCAGGGCGACGTCGAATCCGGCGACGGCTGCGCGGTAGCTCGCGATGTCTCCGGCGATGATGATCTCGACCCTGCTGTCGCGCACTGCCTCTGCGATCACCGGCGCCGGAGCCACGAGTCGGAACGTGAACTCCGGGAGGGCGTCGGCGAGGGCGGCCAAACGGTCGAGGCCCTGCCAGGGGGCGGCGTAGCCCACGGAGTACCCGACGACCGGGCGATCGTTCTGCGGCACGGGGAGGGCGTGGGCCGGAAGCACGACGCCGTTCGGGATCACGGCTCGCGGGCCGGTGATCTCCGCGAAGACGGGCAGGCTGACGAGCGCTCTGGTGACGAACATCGCTCCTCGCACCGCGTGGAGGAGACGAGAGCGGTACAGCCGGTTGCTCACGGCGGCGTAGGCGCGCACGAGGCGGCCGGAGGGGAGCTCGCGGGTATCGTCGGAATGGATCTCGAGGATCATCGGGAATCTGCGGGCGATGCGCACCAGTGTGTGTGAGGCGAACCCGTAGCGCACGACGACGGCGGCGGGGTGCTCCTTCTCAAGGTGCGTGCGCAGCCGGCGGGCGTCGAGAAACGCCCGCAGCAGCCGGGGTCCCCGCGAGGGCAGCGCCTCGACAGCGGAGGGGAACTCGCCGGGGAGGCCGCGGTCGAGGCAGACGGCGACGGCATCGAGACCCGAATCCTGGAACGCGGTCAGCTGGGCGGCGGTGCGCTCGAGGATCTGCCGGTGTGATCGGAGGTCGAGCAGGTAGACGAGGACGACCCGGGGAGGTGTCGCCGCGGGTTCCGTCACCTTCACAGCGTAGCGGCGCACGTCCGGAACGACCGGATACACCACAATGGAGGGCGTGAGCGCACAGACTCGGTCGGGCACGGTCCGCAGCATCGGAACGCTGCTCACGGGCAGTGTCCTCGCCCAGCTGATCGGACTCGCCACGATGCCGGTGATCAGCCGGATCTTCACACCGGAGGCGTTCGGCATCCTCGCGTTGTTCCTCTCGGTGAGCTCGCTGGTCGGACTGATCGTCGCGCTGCGGTACGAGTTCGCGATCGTGCTCCCCGAGGGCGACGACGACGCGGTGCATCTGAAGCGGGCCTCGACGCGGATCGCGCTCGCCCTGTCCGCGGTGACCTTCCTCATCACCGTGGTCATCGCCGTGATGTTGGTGCGATCGGGAGAAGCCCCGTGGTGGATCCTGCTGCTCGGTGGCAGCGTCTTCCTGGCGGGAGAGAGCGCCATCCTCTACTTCTGGTTCACACGAACCCGGCGCTACCGCGTGCAGAGCGTGTCGCGGGTGGTACAGGCGGTCGTCGCCGCCGGTGTGCAGATCGCCCTCGGGGTGACCGTTCTGCCGGGGGCGGAAGGGCTCATCGTCGGTTTCCTCGCCGGACAGGTCGCGGGCGTCACCATCCTCCTCGTGTTCGACGATTCACGGCGCCGGAACGTCCCGGCCGATCGCGCGCGCACGCTGAGCCTGCTGCACCGCTACCGGAAGCTTCCCCTGCTCAACGCGCCGAACGCGCTCATCGACGCGGTACGCCTCAACGGCATCAACCTGATCATCGGAGCCGGTTCCGTCTCGGCGCTGGGACAGTTCTCGATGGCCTGGAAACTCACGCAGTCGCCCATGGCACTCATCGCGGGTGCCGTGTCGCAGGTGTACTACCAGCGGATGGCGAGCGCCCTGCCCGGCGAACTCCGTCGTGTCGTCGTCTCGGTCACGCGCAACGCCCTGCTGATCGGCGCGGTCCCGTTCGCCGCGCTCGCGCTCCTCGCCCCCACGATCGTCCCGTGGTTCCTGGGCCCGCAGTGGCAGGAGGCGGGTGCGATCGTGCAGGCGCTGACGCCGTGGCTGTATCTCAACGTCGCCACCGCTCCCCTGTCGAACCTGTTCATCGTGACGGGGCGACAGGGGACCATGCTCGTGTTCGGGATCGTGTACATGCTGGTGCCGCTGACCATCCTCTGGTTCCTCGGCGCCGACCTGGTCAGCGCGGTGTGGTGGATGAGCGGCGCGATGAGCGTGCTGCTCCTGGTGCTGATCGCACTGTCGTTCAGCGTGGCGACGCGTTTCGACGCGAAGCGCTCCGAGGCGCCGCCGGCGTGAGAGCGCCGATCGCGGTCGCGGTCTCCTCGGCGTTGCGCTCCGCATCGAACCGTTCCGCCCACACCCGGTGGGGATCGAAGTCCTGCGGATCGGCGAGCACCTGTTCGACGGCATCGGCGACGTCGGAGGCCGTCGCGTCCGATGGAACCAGGACGCCGGAGCCCCGCTCCCGTCCGACGATCTCGCCCGTGGCACCGACATCGGTCGCCACAGCGGGGATGCCGTACGCCGCTGCTTCCATGATGCTCACCGGGACCCCCTCGATGGTGCTCAGGTTCAGGAACACATCGGGGGCGGCGTCGCGATGGTGGTCGAGGATCCGCTGGACCGGGACCCGCCCCGCGAGCACGACCTCGAGGTCGGGGAGCTCATCCTCCAGGTCGGTGGCGCGTGCGCGCAGCGCCGCCGACCCCGGACCGTCGCCGAAGTGGGTCCAGGACACCCGCCGGCCCCGCCGTGCGAGTTCGGCCACGGAGTCGAGGATCAGTTCGGCGCGCTTCAGGGGGATGACGGAGGAAGCGCTCACGACCCGCACCGTCGATCGCGTGCGGGGCCGGGCGGGAGGCGCCGAAGGGCCGGGGACGCCCAGCCGTCGCACTTCGATGCGCGCGGGGTCCATCAGGCCGCGATAGTGCTCGCGTGCATACCCGCGGGCCGCTTCCGAGATCGTCAGCAGCAGATCCGCCTCGGCGAGCACGGCCGGTCGCAGCGGGCGGTAGCCCTCACTCGTATCATCGAGGTCGTAGCGGTGCACCCGCACGGCGACCGTGTCTTCCGCCGTCGTGAACCAGGGGAGGGCGTACGCGATGTCGACGCCCCAGAAGGCGTACACGGTGAGCGGTTCCGACGGGTGTGTGCGTGCACCGAGCTCGTCGAGTCGTCGGGCGATCGCCATCCCCGTGAGCATCGCACGCACGTCGGCCCTGGCCCGGAATCGGTCAGCCCGGATCGCCTGTCGGGTGACGGTGACCAGGCGACCCAGGCGGCGCAGGCTGAGGGCGCCGCGTAGCGCGCGACCGAAAGTGATGCGCCCGATGCTCCCCAGGTAGGCGGTGTCGGCGGGGAGCGTCGTCGGCGGGATGCCGTCGCCCCAGAAGCTCACTATCCGCACCTCGTCGAAGTGCGCGGCGAGGGCGTCGATCTCATTGCGCACGAACGCCGTGTCGCCCCAGGCATGGGGGAACTGGTGGGTGAGCAGCAGGAGCGTCCGCGTCACGCGCGCGCCCCGTCGGCGTCTGCGGGAAGCGACCCTGTGGCATCCCGTTCCGTCGGTGATGTGGTGCTCAGATACGCACCGATCGCGACGAACACGGCCAGGGCCGCCCAGGTGTGCAGGATCTCGAGGTACGAGCTGTTCATCAGCAGGATCAGCGGCAGCATCAACACTCCGCAGACGAGGGCGAACGACATCGCGCGCTCCGGCGTCCCCGCCTCGCTGCGACGGAGATGACGGGACCCGACGACGAAGAGTGAGAGCGTCAGCACGACGGCGAGCACGAGCATCAGGATGCCGTACTGGGAGAGGAGCTCGATCACGCCGTTGTGCGGGTTGATGATGCGGAACGTCTGACGCACCGCGGGGGTCCCCTGCGCGTGGATCTCAAACCCACCGGGTCCGGCCCCGAAGAGCGGGTCGACGGCCAGGGTGTCCAGACCGTTCAGCGCGAGGTTCCAGCGCGCGTAGAGCGAGGCGTCGACGGGGATGGTGAGCCCGAGGACCGGGATGGAGTACTGGATGTCGCCCCAGTAGCCGCTGACCACGCGATTCGCGAACACCGAGACCGTGAGGACGGCACCGAATCCGAGCAGCGCGACCACCACCCGGGTGACGAACCTCCGCCAGCGCAGCACCAGCCACACCGCGATGAAGACGAGCATCGCCGCGTAGCCGAATCGGCTGTTCGTCACCACCATGAGCGGGACGGAGCCGACGAGGGCGAGCACGTAGGCCGATCGCAGCCCCTTTGAGCGGGCGAGTGCGTGTCCGACGATCAGGATGGGAAGGGACAGGGCGAGGAACGCCGCATAGTTGTTCGGGTTGAAGAACACCGAGACGATGCCGACGTCGGAGGCGAGCGGATTCACATCCAGATAGCTCACGCCGAGGCGGAAACCGGTGAAGAACTCCAGCACGGCGAGTGCTCCCGTCACGATGAACGTGAGGAGCCACCCGTTCATCAGGAGCCGGAGCACTCCGCGGGTGAGGCGGATCATGCACAGTCCGAGCACGGCCAGCAGCCCGGAGAGCACGGACACGGCCTCGTTGTGGGCCCACGCGGCCCCGAACCGGGTCAGGAGGGTGAGGAGGCTGACGAGCAGCAGGGGGACGGAGAACAACCAGGCAGCGGTGCGCACCGGTCCGACCGGCATCCCCGGGCGGACGTGCATGACCCCGACGACGAACAGCATCGCCGCGACGAGGGGGAACGGGGAGACCGGCCCGACGATCGGCAGCACCGGGTTCATCGCGGCGACGAGCGGAAGAAGGAAGACGAGGATGCGTGGCAGCAGCCCCAAGCGCGGTTCCGTACGCCTGCGGGTGTGTGGCGGGATCGTCGCCGCACGCGGCACGTTGACGGCCGTCGCCATCTCCACCCCCTGCACCGATCGGACCGCCGGTGACCGTGGTCGAGGCGGGTCGTGCGCGTGGATGCGCTACGCGTCGTTCACGATACCAATCCCGCGGGGTGTGCCCCGTCGCGCCCGGGTAGTCTCGCACTGTGCCGCACGAGTCCGAATCCCCTCTCATCACGGTTCTCATGGCCGAATACAACACGGACCCTGACCTCTTACGGGGCGCGATCGCATCGATCCTGGCGCAGACGGAGACGCGGTTCGAGCTCCTCATCGTGGACGACGGCGGCCGGAACGACGTCCCGGCGATCGCCGTCGAGTTCGCGGACGATCGGATCCGTGTCGTCGGCTATGGGGAGAACCGGGGGTTCGTCGCCGCGCTCAATGCCGGCTGGCCGCAGGCACGGGGTCTTTTCATCGCACGGATGGACACCGATGACACGGTGGAGCCGACCTACCTCGAGACCATCCACTCCTTCCTCGCCGAGCACCCCGAGTACGCGGTGGTGTCGGGGCAGGCCGTGGAGTTCTCCACGGACGGACCCGCACTGGTGCACGGGCGACCGGGGGAGGTCACACGGCGTTCGCTCATGCGCGGGGGCGCGCCCATCCACGCGGCGTCGATGATGCGCACGGAGGCGCTCGCCGCGGTCGGCGGGTACCCCGAGTACCGCCGTGCGGAAGACCTGGCCCTGTGGTGCGAGATGCTGCTCGCCGGTGAGCGCATGTACATCGTCCCGGAGGTCGTCTACCACTACCGGGTCGAGGCGGCGGACTTCGCGAAGCGCCGGCTCCGCAACCGGGGGGACGAGATCCGCGTCCGGTTGCACTACTACCCGAGGCTCGGCGCCCGTCCGGCCGAGTACCTGCGTATCGTCAAGTCCGTCGTGAGCGGGGTGCTGCCGACCCCGATGGTGCGATGGTTGCGCGCGCGCATGCACACACGGGCATGATCTGCGGGAACGGTCACCTAGGATTTCAGCGTGAGTGAACTGCGCGACCGGTCTGTTCGTGTGCGGGCCGAGGGGCGTCGGGCACGGCGGCGGCGAATCATCTGGACCATCGTCCTCGTGATCCTCGTCGTCCTCGCTGCGCTCGCCCTGCTCGCGGGGAAGCTCGCATCCAGCGCCCTCTCCACCAGGGACCACGTCGCAGCGGCGATGGACCGTGTGGCGCCGCTGACCGCTGCCGTCACAGCCGGTGACGCGGCAGCCGCGGACGCCGAGCTCTCCGCCATGGAAGCCCGACTCGGCGCCGCCCAGGACGAGGTCGACGACTGGACCTGGTCGATGGTCGACTGGGTGCCGAGCGTGGGCCCGAACGTCGACGCGATCCGGGTGGCCACGTCGACCGGGCGCTCGCTCATCGCCGACCTCGCACGCCCGGCGATGCCTCTCGTGCTCAGCGGCCTCCGCCCGTCGGACGGCGCCTTCGACGTCGAGGCGATCCGGCAGCTCACCGCGCTCGTCGAGACCGCCGGTCCGGTCGTCGAGCAGCATTCCCGTGATCTTGCCGACATCGATCGTGCGGCGCTGCTGGGCCCCGTGCAGGACGGAATCGCCGGGCTGGATTCGATGATGGCGACGGTGACACCGGTCCTCGAGGACGGCGGGCGGCTTCTCGGTCTCCTCCCGGCCGCGCTCGGAGCAGACGGCCCCAGAGACTATCTGCTGATGTTCCAGGGAAACTCGGAGGCCCGCAGCCTCGGCGGCAACCCGGCGGTGTTCCTGCAGCTGCACGTCGAAGGCGGCAAGATCACGATCGCCGGCTTCGCGAACAGCTCGGACTTCCACAGCGACCGACCGAAGCCGATCATCGATCTCGACCCCGAAGCGGTCGCGATCTTCGGCGACAAGATCGGGCGTTGGTCGCCGGATGTCACCATGCCGCCGGACTTCCCCTCATCCGCGGAACTCGTGCGCGCGTTCTGGGCGGAATCGGTCGGCACACCGGTCGACGGCGTGCTGTCCGTCGATCCCGTCGCGCTCTCCTACATCCTCTCGGCGACCGGGCCGATCGAGCTCGCGACCGGTGACATGCTCAACGCCGAGAAGGCGGTGCCGCTGCTGTTGAACGAGGTGTACTTCCGCTACGAGGATCCGATGGTGCAGAACGCCTTCTTCGCCGACGCGACGGCCAGGGTGTTCGAGGCGCTGACCGCGGGCCAGGGCAACCCCGTGGCCCTGATCGGCGCGCTGCAGCGGGCGGGAGACGAAGGGCGGCTGCTCTATGTCCCCGTGAGCGAGGAGGAAGCAGCAGTGATCGACGGGACGCGCATGTCGGGCTCGATGCCGGACGACAACGTCGACGAAACCGTGCTCGGCGTCTACGCGAACGACAACACCGGGTCGAAGAAGAGCTACTACCTCGACATGGCGATCGACGCGTCGTGCGACGCAGGGGAGACGGGCTCCGTCTACCGGGGGTCGGTCGGGTTGACTTCGACGCTCAGCCCCGAGACCGCCGCCACCCTGCCCTACTACATCACCGGCCCCTACTTCGAGCCGCCGCTCATCAGCACCTACGTCGTGCTCTACGGGCCCGTCGGCGGGACTCTGGACTCGGTCGACCTCGACGGTGTCCCGGCGACGATCCTGAGCCAGGGCACCCACCTCGGCCGTCCGGCGGTGAAGGTCGAGGTGCTCAACGACACCCTGAGCACGCACGTGGTCGACTTCTCCTTCTCGTCGACGGATCCGGAGTCCGGTCCGCTGAGCCTCTGGCACACGCCGATGACGCGGGACACCCCCGTCGAGCTGACCGACTCCTGCCGCTGACACGGGCCGGACGGAAGACCGTGATCGATAGGGTGGGGACCGTGACGATGGATCCTCCTGTGCGCGGACGAGAACCGCGGTGGAGGGTCGACGAACACGTCGCGTGGACCGAATCCGAGGGCCGGGTCGTGGTCCTCCCGCTCACCGCACCGGATTCCCCGCCGATGGCTCTGGCCGGGTCGGCCGGTGTCATCTGGTCGCTGCTGGTCGAACACGGCCCCGTGGGCGAGGACGACCTCGTCACGATGATCTCCGAAGAGTTCGAGCTCGACGCAGAACAGGTGCAGCCCGATGTCGTGTCGCTGCTGACCGAACTCCGCTCTCGGCGGGCGGCGTCGTGCGACTGACTATCCTCGTCCGAGGGGGTGACCGGTGACCGAAGTGGCTCTGCGCGCGGCGGAGGCGACCGCTCTCGCCCACGCGATGACGGCGCACATCGCTCGTGAGGCCGGCATCCGTCTGCTGTCGATCAAGGGCCCCGTGGCCGACCACTACGGGCTGCGGGCACCGCGCGTCCCTGCCGACTCCGACGTCTGGGTGGAGCCGTCGCGGTTCTCGGAGATGTGCGAGCGGCTCGAGGCGCGGGGCTGGCACCTTCGTGTCGGCCGCGAGACCCCCGCGCTCCTGCCACAGCATTCCCGCACGTTCATCCACGACTCCTGGCCCTGCGACATCGATCTGCACTGGATGTTCCCCGGGTTCTTCGCCGATGCCTCCGTGGCGTTCGACGCGGTCTGGGAGACGCGTTCGTCGATCGAGGTGGCGCACACCGCGGTGGCCGTGCCGTCCCTCGCCGGATCCGCCGTGATCGGGATGCTGCATGCGCTGCGCAACACGCAGGATGCCCGGCACCGACAGGAGCGCGACCTCCTCACCACGATGCTCATCGAGCGGTTCTCCGCGTCGGACCGGGCGGAGTTCTCGCGGATCGCCCGGCGCGGCGGCGCGGTCTGGGTACTCCGCGACGTGATCACCCGAGCGGGGCTCGGCGAGGTCGTCTCCGATGCCAGCGACAACGAGAAGCGCCGGTGGACGCTCTTCCAGGCGTACGTGGAAGACGGTTCGGCCGTCAGCTGGTGGGTGCAGCTGCGCGGAGCCCCGCTGTCGCAGCGGGCGCGGCTCCTGGCCCGGGCGCTCTGGGTGCCGCGCGCGGACGTGCCGCGCAACGACCCGAACGTGCTCCCGACGCGTGCCGAGGCCTGGCGCTACCAGCGATCGCGGTGGGCGCGGGGCGGGCGAGCGCTCCTGCGGTACTTCCGGCGCGAGCGGGAACGCGAGCGGGTCGACGCGGCGGCTTCGTAGCCCTAGAGGCCGTTCCAGCGGGACAGCGGCCAGAGCACGGCCGTCGCCTTCCCGACGACGGACGCTCGGTCCACCCATCGCCAGCACTCCGGGCCGGCGGTCGCGTCACCCCGGCAGCGGTACGCGGAGTCCGCGGAGTTCCCGCGGTTGTCGCCGAGCACGAGGTATCCGGACTCGGGGACGGTGACCTCGGCGAAGCAGCGCGTCGACATCGGTGTCGTCCCGCAGTCGAGCTCCCCGGGGGAGAACGGCAGATCGTCGACCACGTAGGGCTCGTCGAGCGGCTGCCCGTCGATGAGGACCGCACCGTCGGCGTCGCAGCACTCGACCGTCTGACCCGCTTCGGCGATCACGCGTTTGACGAGGACCTCGGGACGGATACCCGTCGTCTCGCCGATCCAGTGCAGGGACTCCGAGAACCAGCCCCGTGCGGAGGTGGCAGCGGCGTCCCAGCCCTCCCCAGGGCGGAACACGATGATGTCCCCGGCCGCGGGGTCGGCCGCGACGTAGGCGAGACGGTTGACGAGGATGCGGTCGCCCGGCTCGAGTGTGGGCGACATCGACCCCGACGAGGGCTGTCCGACGAAGGCCACGATGACCAGGGCGAGCGCGAGCGCGAGCGCGACGTGGAACCACACGCTGCTCCGCAGGCGGCGCCGGCGACGGGGGGCTTCAACGGTCGTCATCGCTCTCCAGCTCGCGTGGTCGGGGGCTGACCCAATACTGTCAGGGAATGGTTCCACACGCCGGGGGAGACGCCGCGACCGCAGCCGCCACGTCGGGATCGGCGGGCGCCGGCCCGAAACGCCTCATCGTTCCGGACGTGCTTCGCGGGATCGCGATCATCGCGATGCTCGTCGCGCACGCCGCGCCGTTCATTCCCCATCTGCCGTGGGCGGCGCTGTTCGCCCAGGCCACGCTGAACGCCTTGGCCTCGCCGCTGTTCGCCCTGGTCATGGGGATGTCGGCCGAGCTCCTGCGTCGGCGCGAGGCGAGGGCCGCGACGACGCTGCTCCAGCAGGGCGTGCGCGGCCTGTTCCTGATCCTCCTCGGCGTCTGGATGGCGACGTGGGGCTCGTGGGTCGATGTGATCCTCGGGTACCTGGGTGTGCTCCTCATCATCGGCGCACCGCTCCTGCTCGCCCGGACCCCTGTGCTCGTCGGGATCACCGCCGTGCTCCTGGTGATCAGTCAGCCGGTCGCCGATGCCGCGCGGAACATGGAGGGGCTCGACACGGCGCCGATCCGCGACCTGATGACGTGGACCGTTCTCGGGCAGAACTACCGCGTGATCACGCTGCTCCCGATGTTCCTGATCGGAGCCCTGCTGATCAGGCACGGTCTTCGACGCGGACCTCTGCTCTGGGTCCTCGCGGCGGTGGCGCCCCTCGCGTATCTGGCCTGGCCTGTCGCGGAACGGCTGGGCGTGACCGGGGTGCGCACGGGCGACTACCTCGACACCCTCCGGGATCTCGCTCTTACGTTCGTGACCGTCGTCGTGGTGGTCCTCGCGGCGACCGTCCGTGGCGACGGTGCTCGGCGTTTCTGGACACGACTGTTCGTGCCGCTGATCGCCTGCGGTCAGGTCGCGCTGTCGCTGTATCTCCTCCACGTCGGGCTCATCGCCCTGTGGAGCGGAGATCACGGGCGGCCCGTCGACAACTTCTGGCCGGGCTGGCTGGTGATCGTGCCCGGGATGATCCTGGCCGGATGGCTCTGGTGGAGGTTCATCGGCACCGGCCCGGTCGAATGGGTCATGGGGTGGCTCACCGGTCGCCGTAAGCCGCTCCTCCGGGCGCGCGACCGGTCGGCCTGACCCGCAGCCGCCGGACGCACGAAAAGGGCGCCACGACCGGCGTGGCGCCCTTCCTCGCGGCGTGCGGCTCAGAGGAGCGTGATGCCGACGTTCTGCGCGGTCGTGTTGTTGCCGGTCACCGTGTCACCCGACACGGTGACGGTCATGGTCTGCTGCGGGCCGCCCAGGAGCGTGGTGAGGAGGCTGAGGTCGAGCAGCGTGTCGAGCGTCGTGCCGAGGTTGATGACGATGTTGCCGCCCGACGGGATCGACGGGAGCGTCAGCGTGTAGTTTCCGTCGGCGCCCGCGACGGTCACGCCGGCGACCGGACCGATGTTCAGCGTGAGCAGCGACGGCGTGTACTGGATCACGGCTGTGGCCCCGGCCGTGGAGGCGTCCGGGCCGTTGTTCGTGATCGTCAGGGTGTTGACCGTGTTGACGGTCGCGACCGGGATGCCGACCGCGGTGAGGCTCAGTGCGATGGGGCCGCTGAGCGCCGGGACGAGGTCGTTGTCCGCGACGGAGGCGGCGGCGAGCGGCGTGGCGACGGCGGCCGCGATGACGGGTACCGACCATGCCGCGCCCTTGACGAGCGTGCGGCGCGAGACGCCCTTGTTCTTCTGGATTTCCTCGGTCACGTGAGTGCCCTCCCTGTTCGATGCAGATGCGGTTTCCCGCGGTGTCGTGACGAGGCGACACGATCGTCTGCATCCCCCAGGAGCCCCGTCGTGGACCTCAAGCTAGGGCGGTGGAGAGCGGAGCGAAGGGGGTTTCGGCGAACTTCGCGCACCGTGCGCGCAACCTGCGCGACGTGTGCTTTTCGATTGCGCGCAGCTATGCCCGGCGCGTGGCTCGAAGCGCCCGAGGAGTCGCCTGGTACGCCTCGTCGAGCGCTCGCCGCATGCTCATCGGCGAGTGGAATCCGGCGCGCTGGGCGATCTGATCGATGCTCAGGACGTCGTAGCGGCTGTCCACCAGCAAGGAGTGCGCGAGACGGGCGCGCTGCCGGCGGATCTCGGCCGCGACGCTGTTCCCGGACTCCGAGAACACGAGCTGGAGCTGCCGGAGTGACGACTGCACCTCGTGCGCGACCTGGGCCGGATTGAGCGCAGGATCACCGCACTGCTGAGCGATCACCGCGATCGCCCTCTCGCGCAGCACGGCATGCGGCGAACCTTGGCCGCTCACACCGCCGATCCGATCCAGGAGCACGGCGCCGCTCATCTCCATCACGAGTTGCTCGATGGCGTACTGCTCGATCGCGGATGCCTTGTCGTCCGTGTCCAGGAGGCAGTCGATGAACTGCTGCATCGACGTGTCCAGCAGCCGACGTTCGGTGTACACGGTGGCGTCGGGAGGCAGCGAAGGCACGAAGGACGCGATCGCCGACCGGGGCACGAGTGCCGCGACGAACCGCCAGGCGCCCGCCCAGCGCAGACGGCGAGTGATGCCCTGTGCGGCGACGACCAGACCGCCCGCCGTCTCCACCCAGGGTTCGCCGTCGAGTCGCGACCAGAGCGCGTGTGCCTGGACGAACGCGAAGACCGCGTGGTCGGGGTACGCGGACACGGTGTCGACGTGGAGTTCGGAGGTCCCGCCGTTCGTGCTGAGCAGGATGATCTCGCCGGAGGCGCGCTCCCGGGAACGCAGACCCGGCCGGTCTCCGATCCGCCGCACCCCGTGCGCGGCGAGCGCTCGATCGTCGATGACCTGAGCGGAAGAGCGTGTCACGAGACGTCCGTCCTCGGGGTGTCAGCGTGTGGCAGCAGTGCCTCTGTGATCGTGGTTTTCCTACGCCGCCGACCACCTCGTCGTGCGACGGATTCCTTTCCAGCGCGTCGATACAGTGGTGAATTGAATACAGGTTCAATCATCATCGGCCTCCTGTCAACACGGACTGCGAATTCGTGTGGCGAGACGACACGAAGCTCGTCTGCATCCCCCAGGAGCCTCACCTTGCGAGCCACCGTAGAGGCCGCGCCGCAGCTTGTTCGGCGAATGGAGCAAAAGCGCGCACTGCGCGTTATTCCTGCGCGTTCTGTGCTTTTTCGGGACCGGATGTGCCGAGACGACTCACGGGCGAGATCGTGGATAGGCTGGCGGTCATGCCCGATCGCTTCCTCGTCACTGCGGTCGGCGCCGTCGTCGAGATCGACGTCTCCCGACGCTCCGCGGACTTCCGTGCCGTGGCCTTCGACGCCTGGGTCGACGCGCGGTATGACGCCCCCGACGCCCCCGATGCCACCGCCGTCGTCCCCGCGGGCAGCGGCGACGCCGAAGCGCTGTCCGCGCTCTCGACCGACGTGACGATGAAAGCCCTGGCGCACCGGCGGCACGATCACGTCTGGATGCTGCACGCCGCCGGGCTCGCTGCGCGTGACGGTCGGGTCGTCGTGCTCAGCGCAGCATCGGGGACCGGAAAGACGACGGCTGCCCGCCATCTGGCACGGCGCTATGCGTACGTCAGTGACGAGACCATCGGCATCGACGATGCCGGCCGTGTCGTCCCCTACCGGAAGCCGCTGTCGATCATCGAGCGTCGCGACGCTCCCAAGGCTCAGATCGCGCTCTCGAGCACGGACCGGGGCCGGGCGCTGCCCGACGACCTCCGCGTGGCGAAGATCGTCGTCATCGATCGCTCGGACGACGGACCCGAAGAGCCCGAGGTGGACCCGCTCGACATCTCGGAAGCACTGGCTCTGTTGGGGCCGCAGACCAGCTATCTCGCCGACGGCCCGGCGCCGCTCCGACGGATCGCCGCGCTGCTCGCGGCGACCGGTGGTGCCGTGCGCGTGCGCTACCGCGAGGTCGACCGCATCGATGCGGTCATCGACGACCTCATGCGCACTCCATCGCGGCCCGTCGATGCTGTCACCGAGGAAACGACATCGCCGGTCATCGGCGCCCCGGAGCCCGGCGGTCTCGTGCGTGCGGAGACCGTCGACGCGCTCGCCCTCGACGGTCGGACGGTGCTGCTGCGACGAACGCCGACCGGGGGGCAGGTCCACGTGCTCGACGGCATCGGACCGGACATCTGGGCGGCTGCGGACGGACGCCCGCTCGAAGGCATCGTGCGGGCCGTCGTGGCTGCGCACGGGGAGCCCGCAGGCGAGGACGCGCACACGATCGTGGAGCGCGCGGTGCGACGACTGCTCGCCGACGGGGTGCTCAGAGCGGTCGACGCACCGCGGCTCTGAGGGTGGATCCGTTCCGGGGCCGGATCAGTCCCCGGACCCCCGGCGGCGCACACCGGGTTCGGGGGTCGCGACGGCCTCCGCCATGGTGTCGTCGTCGCGACCGTAGCGCTCGTACGCGCCGTAGTACTCGCGGCCGTAGTACGCGGACTCCGCTCCCTTGCGCGGCACCTTGTTCAGCACCACGCCCAGCACCCGGCCCGTGGTGCGGGTGATGTTGGCGATCGCGCGCTGCAGCATGTCGAAGGTGGTCTTGCCGGACGACACGACGATCAGCACACCATCGGCGCCGGCCGCCAGCACCGCCGCATCCGTCACCGGGAGCACCGGCGGGGAGTCGAGGATGACGATCGCGGTCTTGCTGATCTCGGCGAGGAAGTCGCGCATGCGGTGGGAGCCGAGCAGCTCGCTGGGGTTCGGGGGTACCCGCCCGGCTCCGACGACCGCGAGCGGCATGTCGCGGCTCGGTCGGTGGGCGACGTCCTGCAGCTCCGCGCGTCCCGCGAGGATGTCGGTGAGGCCGAGGTCGGGGGACATCCCGAAGATGTCGGCGATGACGGGCCGGCGGAGGTCGCAGTCGATGAGGATGGCCCACTCACCGGCGGCGGCCAGGCTCGAGGCGAGGTTGACGGCGACCGTCGACTTGCCGTCTCCGGGCACCGAGCTGGTGACCACGATCAACCGCGGGGGGTTGTCGACGTCGATGAACTGCAGATTCGTGCGCAGCTCGCGCATCGACTCGATCGTGTGGTGCGAGACTCCGTGCTGGGCGTCCAGGGAGAAATCGATCACCTGACGTTCGTCCGACATCGTCTTCTCGAGCGGAAGCGTTCCGATCACCGACACCCCGGTCTCGCGTTCGATGTCGCGCGGGTGCCGCACGCGGCGATCGACCGTGTGCCGGATGAAGGCGTAGATGAGGCCGGCGGCGAGGCCGACGAACGCGCCGATGATCACGGTCAGCCGGGTGTTCGGGGATGACGGAGCGGTGGGCAGGCGCGCCGAGTCGCCCACGATGAGCGTGACCGCTGCCGGTGTGGACGCCGTCCCACCCTCGAGCGTCTCGATCTCCGCAGCCATGCCGCGCATCCAGGCCTCGGCGAGAGCTTGCGCCTCCTCCGGAGTCGGGCCGGTCGCGGTGACCATCAGTGCCGTGGTGTCGAGCGGGTTGGTGACCGAGACCCGGTCCACGAGCTCTTCCGGCGACTCTTCGAGCGAGAGCTCATCGATCGCGTGCTCCGCGACGGCCCGCCAGGAACCCAGGTTGAGGTAGGACTTCACCCTGCTCTGGGCGAGCTGGTTGCCCACGAGCGCCGCGCCGCTGGTGCCGTCGCCGCCGACCGACGTGACGATGCCGGTCGTGTCGGCGGAGTACACCTTCGGTTGCAGGGCACTCCAGCCGAAGGCCGCTCCGGCTCCGACGACGGTCGCGATCAGGATCACGATCCAGTGGGCGCGCAGAATCCGGATGTAGTCGCTCAGTTCCAACTCTTGATCCCCTCACACATCCCGTGGGGAAGGCGGGATGCACATATGAGAAAGAGCATACGGGGCCGCACGGTCCCGTGCGGAGGGCACGCTCAGCCGATCGCGATGCGCACGAGCCGTTCGACCTCGTCGATCCCGGGCAGGAGCTGCGCGCTCGACCGCGCGTAGGTCTCGGCGGAGCGGCGATAGGGATCGATCACATCGTCGTCCTCCGTGCCCGCCGTCAGGGGTCCGCGCTCCGTGGACAGCAGGCTGAGCACCGCGGCGAAGCGGGCGCGGGGTGTCTCGCCGGCGGACTCCGCGGCCGCCCGGGCCTGCTCCGGGTCCACGATCCTGCTCCATCGGGCGAGCTCCCGCGCGGTGAAGGTGCGACGCACGCGGCTGGGCATCATCCGCACGGCGTGGGCGGAATGCTTCCTGGCCATGGTGAGCACCAGGTCGGCGTCGCGCAGCAGCGGCTCCCGGAGATACCGGGCGCGGTGAGCTGCGGCGTCCTCCGCGCGCGCCCCGGCTTTCACCGCGAGGGCCTGCGCGGGTTCGGTCATCGCATGATCGACGAGGGCGTGCGTTCCGGCGCTGTGCACGCGCACTCCCAGAGGCTCGAGGCGGGCGCGCAGCAGCACTTCGGCCAACGGGGACCGGCAGATGTTTCCCGTGCACACCGTGAGGATCGTGAGCGGTCCCTCCTGGTCGCCCTCGCCGCCGAGTGAGCCGCCGAGGAGAGGGGCGGCACCGAAGGGGAGGGGAGCGGCGGCGGACTGCTGCCGGCGCCAGCTCCGGCGACTCATCGCAGTGGGCGGGTTCTCCTCGCCTCGCCCGCTCACGACGCCGTCCTCGTATCCGCGCCGCGACGAGCGCTCGCGCCCAGGCGCACGAGGAGAACGGCGAGCACGCCGCCGAGCAGCGTGCCCGTGGTGTTCGCGATCACGTCGCTGAGCGTGGGGAAGCGGGAGGGCATGAAGCCCTGCACCGACTCGATCACCGCACTCATCAGTGCGCCGATGACGACGACCTGCCAGAGTCGCAGACGCGGCAGCGCGAAGGCGAGCAGCAGACCCACGGGCACGAACAGTGCGACGTTCGCGAGCACCTCCAGCACCACGGCACTCGGGCGGTACGGGGCGATGCCCGCGTCGGCGACCCATCGGGCCATGATGCCGACCAGACCGGTGACCTTCTCGGAGACCGTCGCCGGCAGCCAGACGGTGAACCCGACGAAGAGGAGGTAGCCGACGAGCGCCACCCGTGCGATCAGCACTCCGCCGGGGACGGGGGCGAGGCGGGGGGAAGGCATGCCGTCATGGTAGTCGCGGCGGCTCCTCGATGCTCTCAGTCTCGATCGGGGTCCCGTTCAGATGCTCGATGTAGCGGAGCAGCACCCCCTCGCGCAGCGCCCACGGCGACACCTCGAGCTCGTCCAGTTCGAGCGCGGTCATCGCCACGTGCAGGGACACGGCTGCGGCCACGATCTGGAAGGTACGGTCGGGGGTGATCCCCGGCAACTCCTGTCTGGCCGATGCGGGCAGGCGGGCGAGTCGGGGGATCCACGCGCCGAGCGACGCCCGCGGCAGCAGCATGCGTTCGCTCCCCGACCATCCCGGCGCCGGGTATCCGACCAAGCGGGCGAGCGAGCGGATCGCCTTCGAGGAGCCGACCACGTGATCGGGGCGGGGGAGCGCGACGAAGCGGGGCAGGACGGTCGCGATGGTCGCCTCCGCGTGCGCGCGCAGTCTCTCGACGTCCGCCTCGCCGGGCGGATCGTTCGGGAGGTATTGCACCGTCATGCGCCCGGCCCCGAGGGGCACGGAAGCTGCGGCATCGGGCATCTCCTCCGCGCCGGCCGCGATCTCCAGAGAGCCGCCGCCGATGTCGAGCAGCAGCAGCTGTCCGGCCGACCAGCCGAACCAGCGCCGCACGGCGAGGAAGGTCAGCTCCGCTTCGGTCTCGCCGTCGAGCACCTGCAGGGGTTGCCCCAGAGCGGCCTCGATGCGGGCGATGACCGCCGCGCCGTTGCGGGCGTCGCGCACCGCGCTGGTCGCCGTGGCCAGGAGCGCGTCGACGCGCTCGGCCTCGGC
>NZ_JRKC01000015.1:0-18568 GCF_000800925.1 Microbacterium sp. ZOR0019
CACTCCCGCGCCCGGTACGCCGCCTGCCGAGACCCCGCCTGCGCGCCGAGACCCCGCCTGCGCGCCGAGACCCCGCCTGCGCGCCGAGACCCCGCCCTGTCCGCGTCAGTAGCAGGGGGTTTCGGCGCGCAACGGGGGTCTGGGGCGTACCCGCGGCTCCGAGCCCTGCACCGCGCCGAGGTCGCCCGGGTCAGCGCCGCGTGAGACGGGAGAGCTCGGCGACGAACGCGTCGACGTCGGCCTCCTCGGTGTCGAAGCCGCACATCCAGCGGACTTCCTTGCGGGCGGCATCCCAGTCGTAGAAGCGGAACGAGTCGCGGAGCTGGTCCGCGACGCCGTCGGGCAGCGTCGCGAACACACCGTTCGACTGGGTCGGCTGCGTGAAGCCGACGCCGTGGATGGATCCTTCGGCGATGCCGGCCTCGATCTCGGAGCGCAGACGGGCCGCCATGGCGTTGGCGTGCTGGGCGTTGCGCAGCCAGAGGTCGCCTTCGAGCAGCGCGATCAGCTGGGCCGAGACGAAGCGCATCTTCGACGACAGCTGCATGTTGAACTTGCGCGAGAATCTGAGGCCTTCGGCGGCGTCGGGGTTCAGCACCACGATCGCCTCGCCGAGCATCGCACCGTTCTTGGTGCCGCCGAACGTGAGCACGTCGACGCCGACGTCCCGGGTGAAAGCACGCAGGGGCAGGTCGAGGGCGGCGGCGGCGTTGGAGATGCGGGCGCCGTCGAGGTGCAGCTTCATGCCGCGCTCATGCACGTGATCGGCGATCGTGCGGATCTCTTCTGCGGTGTACAGGGTGCCCAGCTCAGTGCTCTGCGTGATCGAGACCACCAGAGGCTGCGCCCGGTGCTCGTCGCCCCAGCCCCAGGCCTCGCGGTCGATCAGCTCGGTGGTGAGCTTGCCGTCGTCGGTGGGAACCGTCAGCAGCTTGAAGCCGCCGATCTTCTCCGGGGCGGCAGCCTCGTCGACGTTGATGTGCGCGGTCGACGCCGCGATCACGGCGCCCCACCGGGGGAGCATGGACTGCAGGCCGGTCACGTTCGCACCCGTGCCGTTGAACACGGGGAACCCCTCCACGCCGTCGCCGAAGTGCGCCTGGAAGACCTCCTGCAGGCGGGCGGTGTACGCATCCTCGCCGTAGGCGCTCTGGTGACCGCCGTTCGCCGCGGCGATCGCCGCGAGGACGTCGGGGTGGATGCCGGAGTAGTTGTCACTGGCGAAGCCGCGGATCGCGGGATCATGCTGGATGCTCACCGCTCAAGCCTAATCGCCCTACCGGATGTCCCCGCCCCGCCCTACCCTCTATCCCATGGAGCGCACCGCAGCCAAGAGGGCTTTCGGCAACGTCCTCGTCAACACGCTCATTGCGAACGTGACGACGAGCTTCCTCTGGTTCGCGCTCACGTTCTGGGTCTACATCGAGACGCAGTCCGTGCTGGCCACGGGCATCATCGGCGGTGCGTACATGCTCTTCATCGCGTTCTTCGCGATGGCGTTCGGCACCATCGTCGACCGCAACCGCAAGCACACGGTCATGGTCATCTCGAGCGTCATCTCGGCGGCCGCCTTCCTGGTCGCCGGCGCTCTGTATCTCTGGCAGCCCGAAGCAGCGCTCCTCGATCTGGGCGGCCCGTGGTTCTGGCTGTTCTCCGGCGTGATCCTGTTCGGCGGAGTGATCGAGCAGCTGCGCAACATCGCCCTCTCGACCACCGTCACCCTGCTCATCCCTGAAGACCGCCGCGCGAACGCCAACGGCCTCGTGGGCACCGTGCAGGGCATCGCCTTCCTGGTCACCAGCGTGTTCTCGGGGCTCTCGATCGGGTTCCTCGGCATGGGCTGGACCCTCGCGATCGCGATCGCTGCGATGGCGCTCACCTTCGCGCACCTGCTCTTCATCCGCATCCCCGAGGGGACGCCGAAGCCCGACCCCGAGGCGTCGAGCGCTCTCGACTTCCGCGGCAGTGTGAAGGCGATCCGCCTCGCCCCCGGGCTGTTCGCGCTCATCATCTTCTCCACGTTCAACAACCTCATCGGCGGCGTCTACATGGCGCTGATGGATCCGTACGGGCTGACCCTGTTCGACGCGCAGACCTGGGGCTTCGCCTTGGCGTTCGCGTCGACCGGCTTCTTGATCGGTGGTGCGCTCGTGGCGAAGTTCGGCCTCGGCCCCAAGCCGATGCGCACGATGCTGCTCGTGGTCATCGCGATGGGACTGCTGGGCTCTGTGTTCATGCTGCGCGAGTGGTGGCCGCTGTACGTGGTCGGCATGTGGGTGTACATGGCACTGGTGCCGCCGGTCGAGGCCGCGGAGCAGACCGTGATCCAGAAGGTCGTCCCGTTCGAGCGACAGGGGCGGGTGTTCGGGGTCGCGGCGGCGATGGAAGCGGCGGCAGCGCCGATCACCGCGTTCCTGATCGCCCCGATCGCGGAGTTCCTGATCATCCCGTACATGAACACCGCCGAGGGGCAGCAGCAGTGGGGGTGGCTGCTCGGCGAGGGCGAGGCCCGGGGCATCGCCCTCATCTGCCTCTTCGCGGGACTGATCATGGTGGTGGCCGCGACGCTCGCCTTCTTCACCCGCTCATACCGCAAGCTCACCGAGCTCTATGCGCAGGCGCCGGAGCAGGACATCCCGACGCCCGAGGGAGACGCCGAGGGGTCGGCGCCGCACACCCCGGACGCGAGCAGGGGAGAAGAGCCGGAAGAGCACGCCGAGGTCCGGCACGTGGAGGCCCCGCCCGTCGTGCCGGGCATACCGCCGGAACCCCGCTGAGCGCGGCGGGGATCCCGTCCGGACTCACTTCAGGTCGAACACCCGGTCGTTGAGGTCGGTGGCGTCCGCGTCCCACAGGGAAAGGATCCGGGTCGCGAGAGCCTCGGGGTCGAGCGCCTTGGCACGGAACACGACGGAGGCGGTGCGCAACGGTTCCCCGGCTTCCCGCGCGGCCTTCGCGTACCCCTGAGCAACCGCCCGCGCCCAGGCCTCACTGGCGGCCTTGACGGCGGCGTAGTTCGCTCCGCCGGCGAGGGGTCGTGCGACGGCGGTCGACGACACGATCGCGAATCGTCCGGCCTCGGAGGCGCGTAGCGCGGCGTCGAAGGCCCGGCTCGTGGCGCGCACGGATTCGAGGGCGGGCAGCAATGCGGCGAAGTCCTCGTCCGACTGCCCGGCGAGGCCGCCGCCGCCGCGCCAGCCGCCCACCAGCGGGATCACCGCGTCGACGGCGCCCGACCGGGAGGCGAGTGCGGTCATCTCCGCGAGGGAGGTCGCATCGGCGACCACGACCTCGGCGCCGGCATCGGCGAGCTCCTGCAGTCTGTCGGCGGAGCGACCGGTGGCGATGACGTGCGCACCGGCTCCGTGCAGGGCACGCGCGACCGCGAGACCCGCAGAGCTGGTCGCTCCCGCCAGCACGACCCTGCGGCCGGAGAGTCTGGAATCCGTCTGTTCAGCCATGTCTCCCACTCTTCCGCGTCGGAGGGGCTTCTGCGGCCGGAACCCGCGGAAGAATCCGCAGAACAGGTTCCGGCCGCAGCGCGGTGCGCCCCAGCGTCACACTCGGAACGCGCGCGGTGCGCGCGTGGTCATCAGTCGTCCGTGCCGCGGATGCCGACGGTCGATTCGATGATCGGCTTCATCTTCTTGTGGAGGGTCTCGAAGAACATCGACAGCGGGAACTCGTCGTCCATCACCGCGTCCGTGTAGCCCTTCGGTGCGCCGGCGAGGATCTCGTCCGACAGACCGCGCGCCCACTGCGAGGCGGGGTGCGGGGTCAGCGTGCCGCGGACGAGCTCGTATGCGGCGAGCCAGTGCGCGACCTTCGGGCGGTCGATCGAGTGCCAGTACAGGTCGTCGATCGCATCTCCCAGAGCGACCACGGCATCGGGCACGTTGTCCCAGTCGAACGCGAGGGCGGTGTCGGTCCAGTGCAGCACACCGCGCTGGTGCAGCCAGGCGAACAGCAGCTGGCCGCCGACCGCATCGTAGTTGCGGGTGCGGGTGCCCGTGATGGCGAACCGGAAGATGCGGTCGAAGATCACCGCGTACTGCACGAGGTGCGCGTAGTCGTGCATCTCCTGCTCGGTCTCGGTGAGTTCCTCGCCGGCGGCGATGCGGGCTGCGAGCGCGCGCTCGATCTTCACGGACTCGCGGAACGCCGTCATGTCGCAGCGCATCTCCTCCAGCGAATAGAGGAAGAACGGCATCCGCTGCTTGATCATGAACGGGTCGAACGGCAGATCCCCGCGCATGTGCGTGCGGTCGTGGATGATGTCCCACATGACGAAGGTCTTCTCCGCCACCTGCTGGTCGTCGAGCATCGCGGCCGCGCGCTCCGGCAGCTCGAGGTTGGTGATCTCGGCCGCGGCACGGGTGACGCGACGGTAGCGGGCGGCCTCACGGTCCTGGAAGATCGCGCCCCACGTGAAGGTCGGGATCTCGCGCATCGCGACGGTCTCGGGGAACAGCACGGCCGAGTTCGTGTCGTAGCCGGGCGTGAAATCGACTAGACGGAGCGAGACGAACAGCTTGTTGCCGTAGTCGCCCGCCTCGAGAGCAGCGATGAACTCGGGCCAGATGGTCTCGACGATCAAAGCCTCGACCAGGCGGTCGCTCGAACCGTTCTGGGTGTACATCGGGAACACGACGAGGTGGCGGATGCCGTCGACTCGGTGCTGCTGCGGCTGGAAGGCCACGAGCGAGTCGAGGAAGTCCGGCACACCGAAGTCCTCCGATGCCCAACGGTCGAAGTCGACCACCGATGCGGCGAGGTACTCGGCGTCATGCGGGAAGGCGGGGGCGAGTGCGCGGATCGCGCCGGTGATCGCACCGACGAGCTCGCGGGCTGCGGCGTGGTGCGCGGCGTCGGGGATCGAGCCGTCCTTGATCTGCATCTCGCGGATCGCGATCGCGGCGTCCTTGAGCTGCGCCCAGGCGGCGGACTGCTCGGCGATCGCTGCGTCCTCGACGACCTCGGGTTCGCCGACGATGGCCTGAACAGCGGAACTGTTGGCGGAAAGAAGGGACATCGGGACCTCCGATCAGAGATTTAGACGGAAAGATTCCTGCATAAACGGAATCCTGACGATAATCTTACAGCTATGGATGACTCTGTCGACCGCGCGATCCTGACCGCGATCTCCCGTGACGGGCGTGCCACGCTCTCCCAGCTGTCGGATGCCGTCGGGCTCTCGGTCTCGGCGGTGCAGTCCCGCCTGCGCAGGTTGGAGACGCGCGGCGTGATCTCCGGATATCGGGCGATCCTCGACCCCGAGCAGGTGGGCACGCCGCTCTCCGCCTTCATCGAGATCACGCCGCTCGATCCGGCTCAGCCCGACAACGCGCCCGAGATGCTCGAGCACCTCGGCGCGATCGAGGCCTGCCACTCCATCGCCGGCGACGCGAGCTACATGCTGTTCGTCCGCGTCCCGACTCCGCGGGCGCTCGAGGAGCTCGTGCGGGACGTGCGCCTCGCGGCGAACGTCAGCACGCGCACCACCGTGGTGCTGCAGACCTACTACGAGCACCGGCCGATCATCCCGGTGGGCTCGACCGAGTAGCCGCGCGACTCAGAGCACGGCGCCCACCATCGCCTCGCCGAGCGGGGTGCGCAGGTGCTGCATCCTGGCGCCATCGCGTTCGCTGGCGATCAGGCCGGCGCCTCGGAGCACGGCGAGGTGATGCGAGGCGGTCGAGATCGCGAGGTCGGCCTCCTGGGCGACCTGGGAGGTGGTGCGGGCGGTGCCGGCCCGAAGCAGGATGCCGGCGCGGGCCGGCCCCAGCAGCGCGCCGAGGGCATCGGCGATGTCGGTCGCGTCCCGCGCCCAGCCGGCCGTGACGCCTCGGGCGGGGTAGAACAGGGTGGGTTGCGCGGGGGGCTCGGTGAGCACCATGCACCCCCACGACGACATGACCGAGGGGACCAGGACGAGACCGCTTCCCCGGCAGTCGACCTGCTCGCTGTGACGGCGGAGGGAGACACGGACGGCACCTGCACCCCAGGTCACCTGAGGGTGCAGGTCGCCGGCCATCCCCGCGATGCCCGTGCTCGCGATCGCGCGCGTGCGGACGGCGATGTCGGCGCGCAGCAGGCGCTCGAGCTGCGGCCACACCGGGGCGAGCGCCGCGTCCCAGACGGCGGCGCAGGCGTCCGCGATGAGGCCGCGGGCGCGCTCGGGGTGATCCTGCATCTCGCGCAGCGCCTGTCGTCGAGCGCCGGCCGAACGCACCACCATCTTCCCGAAGTCGACGCGCATCGGCTCGAGCGGTGCGCCGCGCAGCTCCTCGAGCTCGACCTCGGGCGTCAGGTCCCACCGGGGCGCGGTGGTCAGGAAGTCGGGCAGGTAGCCGTCATCTCCGATCACGGTGGTGAGCAGGGCGAAGTCGTCGCACGGAAGACGATCGCGAACCGCCCGCAGCCATCCCCACTGCAGTGGATGCGCGGCGGGACGCCGCAGCACACGTACCGCGTGAGCCAGTTCGTGACCGGGTGAGATGCCGAACCGCACCGCCTCGACGTCGCCGGGGGTGAGGTGGAACTCGACCCGATGATCGGGATGCTCAATGCCCTCGATCGGACCGGAGTTTCGATGCACATCGAAACTCTAGGGGGTGAGTCCTTCGCTGTCGAGACTGGGATCATGAACAGCACATCTCTTCCCGTGGCGGTCGTCGCCGGCGCCGATATCCGCATCGGCTCGGGTCGCAGCCGCCGATTCGTCGGGGTCGAACACGGCGCCGAAGTGTCGTACTTCTTCGTCGAGAATCAGCCGGGCGAGGGGCCGGGGCTGCACTGGCATCCCTATCCTGAGACCTGGGTCGTGATCGAGGGCGTCGCCTCGATCACGGTGGGCGAGGAGACTTTCGTCGCCGAGGCCGGAGACACGGTCACCGGCCCCGCTTTCATCCCGCACCGCTTCATCAATGCGGGTGACGGGGTTCTCAAGATCATCGGCATCCACGCCTCCGCCACCATCATCCAGACGTTCCTCGACGAGGACTGACACACCGTAGGAGACCCCATGTCCTTCCAGGCATACCTCGACAACATCGAGACCAAGACCGGCCTCACCCCGCGACAGTTCATCGAACGCGCCACGGAGAAGGGCTTCGACCAGACGACCAAGGCCGCGCCCATCGTCGCGTGGCTCAAAGAGGACTATCAGCTGGGACAGGGCCACGCGATGGCGCTCGTGCACGTGATCACGAAGGGTCCACAGATCAGCGACAAGCACGTGGGCAAGGGCGGCGCCCACGGGGACGCCTCCGACACCCTGTGGCTCGACGGCAAGGACAGCAATCCGAACGCCTGATCCCTCCGCACGCGCAGGCCGCGCATCGTCCCGGCCAGTAGGATTCCCTGCGTGGCAGCATCCTCCCAGCGCAAGAAGAAGGCCCCGAGTGCCCAGCGCACGCCGACCCGCAGAAGCGGCAACCCGGCGAAGCGTCCGGTCGTCGAAGCGGGGCCGGTGACGGTATCCGACTGGATCGGGGCTGCACGGCTGCGCACGCTGCCGCTCGCGATCGCGCCGGTGGTCATCGGCACGGGGGCGGCGCGCAGCACCGGTCCCGAGTTCCACTGGGTCATCGCGCTCGCCTGTCTCGCCGTCGCGGTGCTGCTGCAGATCGGTGTGAACTTCACGAACGACTACAGCGACGGCATCCGCGGGACGGACGCCCACCGCGTCGGCCCGGCGCGGCTCACCGCCTCCGGACGGGTGAAGCCCCGCACCGTGCTGATCATCGGTCTCGGCTTCTTCGCGCTCGCCGCAGCCGTCGGGCTGGCGATCGTGATCCGCACGGGGCAGTGGTGGATGCTCGCCGTCGGTGCCGCGTGCATCATCGCGGCGTGGTTCTACACCGGGGGCAAGCGTCCCTACGGCTACTACGGCCTGGGCGAGGTCTTCGTGTTCGTGTTCTTCGGGCTCGTGGCGACGCTCGGCACCACGTGGGTGCAGGTGTTCGACCTGCCGCAGCAGGCCTGGCTCGGGGCGATCGCCGCCGGCCTGTTCGCATGCGCCGTCCTGCTGGCCAACAACCTGAGAGACATCGATCAGGACCGCGAGGTCGGCAAGCGCACGCTCACCGTGCTGATCGGGCGCCGGGCGACGCAGGTGCTGTTCACGCTGTTCGTCCTGGTGCCGTTCGGCATCGCGGCCGTCCTGGCGCTGCTGTTCCCGATCGCGTGGATCTCGCTGCTGGCGTTGCTCGCAGGTCTCCCCGCCATCGCGATCGTCTGGTCGTACCGGCAGCCGAAGGAGCTGGTGACCGCGCTGGCGCTCACCTCTCTCACCGCGCTGCTCTACGCGGGCGCTCTCTTCTGGGCGTTCGTCGGCTGACCCGGCGCGCGAGAGTCAGACCCGCGGGTCGTCGTCGACGGATTCGTTCGCATCGTCGATGGCCCGGTCCTCGGCCTCCGCGTCGGCTTGACCGCCGGAGGAGCGGCTCTCCCGACGCTCCTGCAAGCGGGCGGAGACGTCGGTGAGGGGCGTGCGCAGGAACAGCATCGAGATGCTCATCCCGATGAGGGCGGCGAAGATCGCCGCGAGCCACCAGAACTCGCGGAAGATCGGGAGGAAGAACCACAGGATGGCGAGCGGCACCAGGAATGCCAGCAGCCGCAGCACGGTGTAGACGAGGAAAGGGGCGGGCTTCTTCACCCCTTCAGTCTACGTTCGCTGTGCTTTGCCTCCGTCGCCGATGCCCAGGTGAGCGAAGGGGATGCCACGCACCACGCGCCGCCAGGGGTGTTCGCCCAGCGTCCACAGCAGCTCGGCGTCGAGGTCGAGTGCGAGGTCCTCGCAGCCGACCGGCAGTGCCGCGCGATCTCGGGTGAGCGCGGACTGCGGACCGCTCCACAGCACGCCGGGGTGCAACTGGTCGGACTGTGACACGAAGTAGCGGTCGCCCCACCGCACAGCCCCCTGCATGCGGGCGATGTCGGGGGCGAAGCGGTCCGTTTCGAGGAAGGCGTCCTCAGGGTCCTCGGGGATGGAGAACTCGCCGATCCGGCCGCTGCCGTCGGTGCGGTGCTCGCCGATGAGCACGCGTCGGAGGGGAGAGCCGTCGTCGTCGAACACCCGGCCGAGGAAGGAGCAGCGCAGAGCGACCGGATGCACGGCGGTGCGCACGGCCACGAGCGCGGTGGCACGGCTCCTACGGGCGCGCGCTCCGGCGAGTCGTCGGGCGTCGGCGCCGCGGACCTGGCGGATGTCGGAGAGGTCGAACTCCCAGATGCCGCGTCCCGTCGCCGCGACGAACAATCGATCCCCGAACCAGGCGAGGCCACCGGCGTGGATCGGCGCCGGCTCGAGCTCGCCGTCGTCCCCGGTGACCACGAGGATGATGTCCAGGTGTCGCGCGCGTTCCCGGTCGACGAGGGTGACGCGGGAGGCGAGATGGACGCCGTCGAGGCGCTGCCGGAACCAGCTCACGGCGATCGTGGGGCGGTCGCGCCAGCTGCCGAGGTCGATGCCCTGGGGGTACCAGCGGCGGGTCCACGTGCGGGCCGAGAGCCAGCGCAGCTCGAGGGCGTCGCGCCGTCTCCACCGCACCGGGCGCCAGGTCGATCCGAAGGGCCAGAGCATGCTCCTCATCGTCCCTGATCCGAGGGCGTTGCCGAAACCCAGACGCGTCGTGCGGTTGTCGGTGTGTCGCGGGACGACATGCTGACGGGCCGACGCCGCGTCCGGGGTTTCGCATCCCACGGGAAGCCGCCTGGGAAGCCGCCGGTCATCCGCAGACTCGGAGCGTCATCCCAGGAAACGGTTCTAGCGAGGAAGATCACGGCCGGGTAACGTCGTTCGCATCGCGGCGATCCGGGTGGTCCCGGGCCTCAGCTCATACCTGACGGCGTTGCGGGTTCGACTCCCGCCGTCGCGTCCACTTCTTCCCGACGGTCCGCCACACCTCCTCCCGTGCGGGCGAGGGGATCTTGCGCGCAGGGGTCCGCGTGCCTAGCTTTCGGTCATGACGAGAACACGAGGCGCGGAGACGGGGTCCGCGGCATGTCGAGACTGACGCAGACTCTGATCCCGCCGTCGCAGCGGCTGTCGGCCGAGGCCCTGGACGATGCGCTGAACCTGGGCGCCGGAGACGCCCTCAGCAAGCGGACGGGATTCCTCATCATGCTCACGCTCTCCGGCGTGATCGCGATCGCGGGAGTGCTGACCGACTCGACGGCGACCGTGATCGGGGCGATGATCATCGCCCCGCTGGGCACACCGATCCTCGGCATCGCCTGGGGGATCGTCACCGGCCATCCGCGGAGGGTCCTCTCGTCAATCCTGTGGGTCCTCAGCGGGGTCGTCATCGTCATCGCGCTCGGATTGGTGTTCGCGGTCTTCGTCGCGACCCCGGAGAGCCTGTCCACCAACTCGCAGGTGATCGGACGCACCTCGCCGAGCCTGATGGATCTGATGGCCGCGCTGGCGACCGGGTTCGCCGGCGGATTCGCGATGTGCCGCAAGGACCTGAGCGCGGTGATGCCGGGCGTCGCGATCGCGATCTCCCTCGTGCCGCCGCTCGGCGTGGTCGGCGTGTGCGCGGGGCAGGGGCAGTGGCCCGAGGCGCTCGGTGCTCTCGTCCTCTTCCTCTCGAACGTGTTCGCGCTGGTGATCGCGGGCAGCATCGTGTTCACGGTGGCGGGGTACGCGCGGGACCCCGGTTCTTCGCCCACCGCCGATCGGCGCCGGGCCTATGCGATCGTCGTGACGCTGGCCCTGATCATCGCTCTCCCGCTGGCGGCGAACTCGATCGCCTCGATCGCGGTCGCCCGCTGGTCGGTCAGCATCCGGAATGTGACGGCTGACTGGCTCGGAGACGAGAGCGGCGGGCACATCCACGGGCCGGTGCAGTGGAGCGGGCTGACGGCCACGGTCTCCCTCACCACCCCGGACGGCTCGACTCCGCCGCTGGACGACCTTCAGGAGGAGATCGCCAAGACCGTGCCCTCGTACATCGGGGTCGTCGTCGACGCGGGCCAGGGGACCGAGCTCGTCGTACAGTGAGTACCCCCATCCGTCGGGAACGACCGCGCGACGTCAGAAGGCCTGCTGGATGATCGCGGTCACGGCGCCGACGTCGTCATTCGCGTCGAGGATGCCGTCCAGGTCGTCGAAGAACCCCTGGGTGACGATGATCGTGAAAGCGAGGTCGCGTCCGGACGCCGTCTCCATGACGCCGCCGAGTGTCTTGGTGGCGAGTCGGAAGCGCTGGTTGAAGGCGTCCCAGTTGAGGAGGGTGCCGGTCTTCGCGAACACCTTGCCGGCGGCCGGGCCGTCGGCCCCGACCATCGCGAGCGAGCCGTCGACGCCGAGCACCGGCAGCGTGGCCTTCCAGCGCTCGGCGTCGGGGCGTTGGGCCATCAACGTCTGGATCTGCAGGGCATTCGCCGGTGTCACGTAGTTCCCCTCGAGACCCGAGCCGTCGATGAGTGCTGCTCCGGTGACGTCGAGCCCGGCGTCCTTCCAGATCTCGCCGGCGATCGGCATGCCCGCGTCGCATTCCGAGTCGCCGCGCTCCACCGCGAGACGGCAGATGAGCGTCTGCGCACCGCGGTTGTAACTGATCTTCATGACATACGTGACCTCCTCCGCGAGGGGGAGTGACTCCAGCTCCGCGACCGTCGGCATGGTGTCGACCTCCGCGCGCTCGGCGAGTTCCGTCCCGGGGTTCGTGGCGAGCGGATCGGCGGCCACCGCGACGTCGGCGCGCCCGAGGGCTTCGATGAACGCCGTGCGTGCGAAGGTGGCGGGGTCGTCGAACGCATAGACCTTGAGCTGCGGCTCGCTGTCGGCCGCGATGGTGCCCGACAGGACGACTTCGCCGTCGTGCGAGGACTCGTCGATGGTGATGTCGGTCGTGCCCCCGGCCTCCACGGTCTCGACGGTCGAGGTGACGATCCACGGTGAGACGGCGGGGGTCAACGTCGTTCCGGCGGGCTCTCCGGGCTCCGTCGGCTGCACCATCACGTCGACCAGATTCTGGTTGATGACGGTCGGGGTCACCGCTTGCCCGCCGAGCGTGCCCGTGAAGAGACGGTCGTCCACCACCACGTCACCGACGACCGAATCGATGCCCGACGCCTTCACCTGCGCGGCGAGATCGTTCAGCCCGGCGAGGGGATCCTGGGGCGTGAGCGTCGAGCCGGGGAGGAAGTTCGCGTCGTTGTGGTCGAGGTTCGTGAAGTCCACGCCTCCGTCGTCCTTCGTGCGTCCACCCATCGTGAGGTCGCCCATCCCCACGAGCACGAGATCGCCGGCGAGGACACCAGCCGTGACCTCGCCGGTGCGCTTGACCGGTGTCGTGATGGTGTGGTCAGGACCCCACTCGAGCCATGCGGCTCCAGCGCTGTAGGTCTTGGCGAAGGAGCCTGGCTCCACCATCCGGTCCGCGCCGAGATCGATGAGGACCTCTCCGGTCTCGAGATCGTGCACGGCGATCGACCAGGTGGCGTGCTCGTACCGGTCCTGGTTCATCACGTCCAGCGCGGCATCCGGAAGGCCGTCGACGGCCCAGGGGTCGGTGGGTTCCTCCGTGGTGCATGCGGTCGCGCCGGCGAGGACGAGTGCCGACACCGCCGCGACCGTGGCGCCGCGCCGGAGGAAGACCGCGGCGTTCATTCGGCGTTCCGATCGGCGAGGAGATCGGCGATCCGGCGGAACGTCTGATCCGCAGGATGCGCCTTCGGAACCACATTCGATTCGTTCATGAACACGGCGACGTTCGTGCCCGTCTCGGGGTCGTGGAACACCGCCGCGGTGAAGCCCAAGCCCTCGCCGTTGTGCCCCCACCAGCCCTTCGTCTCACCGATGCCCAGGGCGTATCGATCGTAGGGAGGTCCCTGGTCGAGGGGTGCCCCGTCTTGGCGTTCGGCTTGTGTGGAGGGCTCGAGGAGGAGGCCGGAGCCCAGCGCTTCCGCCCAGACACGGGCGTCGTCGAGCGTGGACACCATCGACCCGGCCGGTCCGTAGATCGACAGGTTGTCGTTCTGCACGACCTGCTCGCCGTCCAGCATCACGTAGCCGAGCGGATGCTCGGTCCACGTCGTGGCATCCAGGGTGTACCGCGTGCCGTTCTGTCCGAGCGGCTCCAGGATCCGCTCGTCGAGTGCCGCCTCGAACGGTTGTCCTGCGACCTGCTCGACGACCGCACCGAGGAGGTTGGTGTTCGCATTCGTGTAGATCCGCTGCGTGCCCGGTGCGAACTGCGCAGGCTGGTCGACGAGGAATCCGTTGAGCTGGTCGAGGGTGAAGATCGTCGACTCGTCGGCGCTGTACGCCGCGCCGAAGCCCTCGGTCGTCGTGTAATCCGCGTTGCCGCTCGACATGTCGGCGAGCTGACGGATCGTGATGCTGTCACCGTTCGTGATCCCGTCGACGTACCGGTCGATCGTGTCGTCGAGGCTGATCTCGCCCGCGTCGACGAGCTGGAGGATGAGGGTCACGGTGTACGACTTGGTGACGCTTCGCAGGGGCCAGCTCATATCGAGCGATACCGGCACCTCGCCCTCGATGTCGGCGAGGCCGACGGCCGAGGTCCACGAGCCCTCGCCCGGAATCCATACGCCGACGGCGGCGCCGGGGACCGCGTACTCGGCCATCGCCTGGTCGACGATCTGCTGTAGCGCGGTCTGCGTCTCGTCGGGCAGCGTACCCTCGGGCGCCGCGGGGCGGAGCGTGCCGGAGGTATCGGAACCGCCGCTGGTACTCGCTGCCGGTGTTGGCGCCCCGCTGCACCCCGCCAGCAGCACGGCGAAGATCGCGACTGTGGCGAGACCGGTGACGGCCCGCGCGTGGGCACCGTCAGCATCGGTCCGGGGAGCCCGCGTGTCTGCGCGCGTGCGCGCAGACGTGAGCAGCGGGCGTCGGGTGCGGTGCGTCATGGGTCTCCCAGCGTGAGGTTCGGCGGGCGATGGCCCACCCCAGCCACTGTGGTGCACAGCGGCGCCGGCAGCAATGGACCCCGGTCGCCTCTTCGGAATGGCGACTCAGGTCTATGGCTGCCGCGGGATCGCACCGGTGAAACTGTTCCAGGTCCCCGACTGCCTGCGGGGTCCGAGGAGGAGTGCCGAGCACATGGTGGGTTTCGAGGACGCACAGCAGCGCACGCCGTTGCCGGCGCTTCGGCTGCTCGCGCTGTTCGCTGCGGCCGTGACCGCCGTCAGCCTCACCGCGTGCGCGGCGGCGGCACCCACGCCGGCGGCATCCGTCGCCGACTCTGCGTTGTCAGGGCGAGTCGTGGAGTTCGACGCCGCGACGTTGACGGCGGTGTTCGAGCAGCAGGCCGAAGAGATGATGCTGCCCGGCGCGGTCATGATCGTTCGGACGCCGGACGGAGACCTCGAGGTGCCGTACGGGGTGACGGAGTGGGGCGGTTCGACCCCCGTGACGATCGATGACCATGTGCGGATCGGATCGAACACCAAGACCTGGACGGGCACGGCGATCCTGCAACTGGTCGAAGAAGGAGCGATCGCCCTCGAGGATCCGGTGTCGAAGTACCGGCCTGACGTGCCGAACGGTGACGGCATCACGATCGAGCAGTTGTTGACGATGCGCAGCGGCCTGTTCAACTACACGGCCACACTCGAGTTGAACGCCGCGATGGACGAGACCCCTGAGCGGGTGTGGGACCCGGAGGAGCTCGTACGGATGGGCCTCGCGGAGTCACCGTCCTTCGAGCCCGGCAAGGGATACGCGTATTCCAACACGAACACGATTCTGCTCGGACTGATCGCGGAGGAGCTCGAGCAGAAGCCGCTTCCTGAGATCTTCCAGGAGCGACTGTTCCAACCGCTCGGTCTGATCGAGACGTCGATGCCTGCGCTCTCCGATGCATCGATGCCGTCGCCGTATGCTCACGGCTACATGTTCTCGAACAACGTCGACACCATGGACGGCTCGGAGCTGTCGGCGGAGGACCGTGCAGCCGTCGAGGCCGGGGAGATGCTTCCCACCGACCATGCGGCGGACAACCCTTCGTGGGCGTGGGCGGCCGGATCGGGTATATCCACGGCTCCGGAGCTGGCGGACTGGGTCGCGGCGCTCGGCGGGGGCGGATTGCTGAGTGACGGGATGCAACAGCGCCGGATCGAGAGTGTCCAGCCGTCGGAAGGAGAGGGTGCGTACGGCTGGGGGCTGGCAGGGATGGGACCGTTCTACGGCCACATCGGGGAACTGCCGGGATACAACTCGTTCATGGGGTACGACCCGGACACGGATGTGACCGTGGTCGTGTGGGCGACGCTCGCGCCCAACCTGGAGGGGAAGCCGGCAGCGGCGATCATCGCTCGTTCGCTGATGGACGCGATGTACGGCGGCGGCTGAGAGCTGCCATCGGCCCGCCCGCGCCCTGGGTCTCAGGTCGCGGGCGGGGGCACCGCCTGAAGATGGCGGATGACGGCGAGCACGCGACGATGATCGTCCGCGTCGACGGGGAGGTCGAGCGCGTCGTAGATTCTGGAGGTGTGCTGCACGACGGCCTTCTCGCTCAACACGAGTTGTGCGGCGATGGCCGCATTGCTGCGTCCCTGCGCCATCAACTCGAGCACTTCTACCTGACGGGGTGTGAGACGCGCGACGGCCGATGCGCCGCGGCTCGCCCGTGCCACCAGCACCGAGACGACCTCGGGGTCGAGGGCGGTGCCACCGGCGGCGACACGACGGAGATCGGCCGTGAACGTGTGGACATCGGCGATCCGTTGTTTGAGCAGGTATCCGAAACCGCCGCCGCCCTCGAGGAGCTCGGTGGCGTACCGGCGTTGTACGTGCTGGGAGACCACGACCACGCCGAGGTTCGGATGGGCGCGACGTATCCGCACGGCGGCGACCAGTCCCTCGTCGGTGTGCGTCGGCGGCATCCGGATGTCGGTGAGAACGAGGTCGGGCCGGTGCCGTTCCACCTCCTGCTCGAGGTGGAACGCGTCGCCGACGGTGGCGAGCACATCGAACCCGTCGTTCGAGAGGATGTGGGCGATGCCGGTGCGTAGCAGCACTTCGTCCTCGCCGATCACGACGCGCATGGCAGCTCCACGCGGACGTGGGTGCCGCGCAACGGCTCCGAGCGGATCGAGATGGTGCCGCTGAGCGCGTCCACCCGGTCGGCGAGGCCGCGCAGGCCCGCGCCTCCGCCGATCCGCGCGCCGCCGACCCCGTCATCCTCCACGTCGAGCGAGATCCGCCCGTCGTGCTGAGTCAGGGCGATGCGGACCCGGGAGGCTCCGGCGTGCTTGACGGTGTTGGCCAAGGCCTCCGCGATGATGAAGTACGCGGTGTGGGCGGTGGACGTCGAGATCATCGTCTCGTCGACGTCCGCCACGAGCGTCGTCGGCACGGACAAGCGATCCATCAGGTCTTCGGTGGCGGCGAGGAGGCCCCGCTCGAGCAGAGCGGCCGGCAGCACGTCGTGGACGAGGCGACGCAGGTCGGCGGCGGCGAGGTCGATCCCTCGACGCAGCTTCTCGATGTCGCCGGTCACGGCGGATCCGCCGGCTGCGTTCGCGATGGTCTGTGCTTCGATGGCGAGGAGGACGAGCTGCATCTGCAAGCCGTCGTGCAGATCGCGCGCGATGCGCGAGCGTTCACGGTCGGCTGCTTCGACGAGGCGGACCCGCGACCGGCTGAGAGCTTCGTTGCTGACGAGGAGCTGCGTGGTCAGGCGTTCGCGATCGAGGGCGATGGCGAGGACCTCGGCGGCGCGACGCACGGGGCCTGGCTCGGCGATCATCCGGGCGTCGTAGTCGACGGCCCCGACGACGTCGTCATCCACTCTCACCTGAAGCCATGCGCGGTCGCGGGCGGAGAGGCGTTGGTCACGGAGCACCTGCTCGCCGCGTTCGTCGACATACTGTCCTTTCGTGGCGTCCCAGTACGAGACCCGCAGCGTTTCATCCCCGACCGTCGTCGCCAGTGCCTGAGCGACGGCCGGACGGCTTGCTCCTCGGATCGCGAGCCATTCGCTCAGTGCTTCGAGGGGAGCCGTGCGGGAGAAACCGCCGCGGAGGACCCCGAAGAGGAACGCGATCGGCAGTCCCGCGAGAAGCACGCACTGCAAGGAGATGACGATGTCGAAGTCGAGTCCCATCGGCAACAGGACGTTCGGGATGAGCGGCAGGCAGATCACCGCGAGAAGTCCGTACGTGTAGAGAGGGAGCAGGCGTCGCCGATGCGCCGCATCCGCGGACCGCAAGCGCTGGGCGAGCACCACCGCGGTCATGGCCATGGCCGTGACGCCGAGCACGCTCTGCACGAATGACAGCGGTTCGAACGCCGGGGTGCCGGTCGTGAGCGCACGTGCCGTGTCGAAGACGATGCAGGTCACGTAGCCGAGCACGACCGCGGTCGCCGAGAGTCGGCCACGGACGCGCCCGGAAGGGAACGCGAGCAGCAGATGGATCGCGACGCCGAGCGGCGTCGTCGCGAAGATCGCGTTGAGCCAGTTCATCGAGGGAGGGCCGAGAACGCCGGTGCTCATGAGGAAGATCGAAAGGGAACCGACCAGGAGCAGACCACCGATGCCGTTGGTCGGCCGCCGCCACCACGCGCAGATCCCCGCGCCCGCCCAGATCCACGCGAGTGCGACGAAAGCCAGCACGGCGAACGGCTCGCCACTCTGCTCGGAGCCGACGGCGATCACGATGATTCCGAGCAGGGCCGTGAAGACGGCGACGACCATCAGGGCGAGTTCGAGCGACCCCGTGCGGCCGCCCTGCAGGCGTCGCGGTGTGGGGCTGGTGAGGGGCGAGACGGGGGCAGACACGAAGGGTCTCTCGGTGAGCAGGACGGGTCGGTGTGCTTCCACACTGGCGGACGGGGGTGCCGCAGGGCAACCGGACAGCGGTCGTCGTCGAGTGCGGCCTCGCAAGGGCCGATGATGGAGGTATGCCTTCTTCCCATCGCCCCGGTCTGCGGGTCTCGTCGGGTCTCACCATCCCCGAGTCCGAGCTGTCGTGGCGCTTCTCGCGGTCGTCGGGACCCGGCGGGCAGGGTGTCAACACCGCGGATTCGCGGGCGGAGCTCGTCTGGGATGCGGCGAACTCGGCGGTGCTCTCCCCGCATCAGCGGAATCGGCTGCTCGACCGGCTCAGCGGGCGTCTGGTCGACGGGGTGCTCACGATCGCGGCATCCGAGCACCGTGCACAGCTGCGCAATCGAGACGCCGCGCGGGATCGGCTCGTCGCGCTGGTGGCCGAGGCGCTGCGCCCGCCGGCTCCTCCGCGTCGCCCGACCGCACCCACTCGCGGTTCGAAGGAGCGTCGGCTGAAGGCGAAGCAGCGCCGCACCGAGACCAAGAACCTGCGTCGACCGCCTCGCGACTCCTGAGCGCGGAGCGACCTGCGCGGTTCCTTTCCGCGCTCCCGTCGCACTTTCGCCCGCAAACGGCCAGATCGACGAGAAGCGCTACCTCGAGGAGCGCACCCGGGGGTGACCTGCCCTTCTGCCGGTCAGCCGGCTGCGGAGCCGCCGGGGCGCGGGAGCTCCCGCAACCGGCCGACTGCCGCGAGCAACTCCTCGGCGGAGGTGCCCAGATTCCCGAGAGCGGCAGCTGCGGCCGCGCTGAACCCG
>NZ_JRKC01000016.1:0-105822 GCF_000800925.1 Microbacterium sp. ZOR0019
GCTCCCGGCGATCGAGACGCCGTGGGTGGCGGCGGTGCGGACGAGGGCCGCCGCCGAGCCTCCGGGCAGGCGCACCCACAGCGACAGCCCACCGCGCGGCGGCTCGGGCGTCCACTCCGGCAGGTGCTCGGCCATCAGCGCCTGCAGGAGACGCAGACGCTCCTGGTGGATGCGGCTGTTGGCTCGACGGAGGTCATCGGCGCGCGCGATCAGATCGAGTGCGAGCAGCTGTCCCGGCACGCTGGTGGACTGGTCGGCGAGCTGGCGCGCGCCGCGGAGCCGACGGCCGAGCACCGGGTCCGCGCGCAGCCAGCCGATCCGCAGCCCCGCCCATACCCACTTCGACACCGACTCGACCACGATGATGGGGGCATCGGCGCGTTCGGCCGCGAGCGTCGGCGGCACGACCCCGTCGAAGGAGATGCCGGCGAGCACGCGGTCTTCGATGACGGGTACGCCGTACTGGGCGGCGAGCTCGGCGACGCGATGCCGAGCGGCGGGCGGCAGGCGCGATCCGGTGGGGTTCTGATGGTGCGGGTTCACCGCGACGAGCACGGGCCGCAGGCGGGCGAGCGCCTGTTCGAGCGCCTCGACGTCGAGTCCGTCCTCGCCCATCGCGATGCCGTGCACGGTGCCGCCGCGGAGGCCGACCGAATCCGTGACGCCCGGCCAGGTGATCTCCTCTGCGAGCACGATGTCGCCGGGACCCACGAGCGCGTTCACGACGAGGCTGATGGCCTGCTGCGCCCCGTGCGTGACGAGGATCTGCTCCGGCGTGGTCGGCGTGCCCTCCGCGGTGTACATCTCGGCGATGAGGTCGCGCAGTGCAGGAAGACCCGCGGGGTCGGTCTCCGGAAGCAGGGCGAGGTCGAGCCGCGGCTTGTGGTCGCGGATGAGCTGCACTCCGAGATCGGAGATCTGCGGCACGGTGCGCAGCAGATCGATGGCGTTCGGCAGCGCGGAGAAGAGCGCCTCCCCGCGCCCCGGCCGTTGGGCGGGGACGGCGGTTGCGGCTGTCCCGGCGATACGGGTGCCACTCCCCTGCCGCCGGTCGACCAGGCCCTGTTCCGCGAGGTCCGTGTATGCCGCGACGACCGTGCCCCGCGAGACAGACCCTGCGGCTGCCAGCGCGCGCTCCGCGGGCAGCCGGTCCCCGGGGCGTAGCTCACCGCTCGCGATCAGGCCCTCGATGCCCCGTGCGAGCCGGGCGGCGAGAGTGCCGTCTCCCTGTGTCCAACGGCCGAGCCGTGCCGAGAGTGCGTCCGACGACACGTCACCTGCATGCACGAGAGATGCCGCTCGCTCCGCAGCAAGGGCCGAAACCTGATCCATTGGCCGACCATTGGCACTGTCACCTGCGCTCATGAGATCCGATTCTGGACCAATGAACAGGAATCTCGCCACCACTCCTTCAAGCAATGGTCCAATCAACCCCGATTGGACCATCACACAGCTCCTGGAGTGGCTCAGCGACGATGCCCGTCAGCACGATGTGGCGCTGCAGCATCCGCTCGCCCGCATCGAGGCGCTGATGACCGGGGCGCGCTGGGCGCGCACCCCGTCCACGGTTGCGTTGATCCGCTCGATCGCCGCCGCTGTCCACGACGACCCGGCATGGGGAAGCCTCCGGATCGGCGAACTCTCCCCGCAGCAGGAGCCAGGGGTGCCGGAGCGGATTCCCCAACTCACCTGACCGGAGGCTCGTGCCGTCTCGCCGAACCGCGATGCACCTCTCAGCCGATCGTCGGTCGAACCAGCTGCTCCTGCTCCTCGAGCGTCTGCGCCTGCGCGCGCTTCTCCGCCCTCTCCCGCTCCTGCGCCTCGGCCGCCTCGCGGCGTTCCGCACGCGTCTGCGGCTCACCGGAGCCGGCCTCCGCGTGTATCCCCTGGGACTGATCCGTCACGATCTGCGCACGGTCTCGGAAGCCCTCCGCCGTCACCTTGTCGAGAGCGACCTGTTTGCGGATCGCGGCCGCCTTCTCGTACAGGCTCGGGTCACCGTAGCTCGTGAGCACCTTGACCAGCACCGGAAGCAGCTCGATCATGAAGAACAGGGCCGCGATCAGGATGTGCGCCCACAGGATCGTGGGCTCCTTCTCGCTCAACCGGTTCAGACCGCTGATCTGGCTGAGCAGCCCCACGGCTCCGGCATTGCCCTGCGCCACGGCATCCGCCCGGGCGTTGTACGCGGCGAGCGCCTGGTCGTAGGTGTCGCGCGCGGTAGGCAGCTGCGACTTGGCCTGCTCCCGGTTCTGCGCCTCGGACGTGGAGGTGTTCTCCTTGGCGGCGGTGCCGGCCGCGGCGAGCTCCTCGTTGGCGGTGCGCAGCTGCGCGGCGAGCGCGTCGTACGTCTGCTGGGCCTCGGCGAGCTGTGCCTTCGCGGCATCCGAGCTCGCACCCTCGCCGTTGACCCCGGTGCACCCGGGGACCGTGCCTGCGCCTTCGCCGGTCAGCTCGCACTGGTACAGCACGCGCGCCTGGTCGATGACCTCCTGCTGCGCGGTCATCTTCGCGGTGACGTCGTCGACGGTGGCCTGTGCGGCCGACTCCGTCGCAGACGACGAGTCCGTTCCCGCCACGATCCCGGTCGCCGCCTGGTTCTCGAGCTCGGCGACCTTGGCGGAGGCCGCGTCCAGCGCGATCTTCTCCGGCCCCGACTCAAGGGCCTCCTGATCGGACTGCGACTGCGTGATGTTGGTCGACGCGACCTCGCGGGCGATGTCGTTGTGGAAGATCTGGAGCACGAGCGGCTCCGCCACCACGAAACCGATGATCGCCGCCATGATCACTCGCGGGATCGCCAGGCCGATGAGCCGCCAGACGCTCCTCGTCGAGCTCATGGTCGAGGTCAGGAACCGATCGAGGTTGAAGATGATGAGCGCCCACACGAGGGCGAGGGGCACGGCCAGCCACAGCGCCGCCTGCACACCGGTGGTGAGGGCGAAGAGCATCGAGATCGCCGAGACGAGCGCGGTGCCGGCGAGCACGAAGAACATCTGGACGAAGCGGGGGGTCTCGCCCGGGACGCGGTCGAGGATCTCGCCCTCCGCGCCGCCGAGGATCGCCAGGGTCCGCGCGCGCGAACCGGGAGCACGCGGCACGCGCTTCTTCCGCTCCTTCGGGACACGGGGCGCACGCGGAGTCTTCACCGGAGCGGGCTCGTCCGCAGCGACCGCATCGGCGATCGGGGTCTGCTCGGCGGAAGCTGCGACCGACGCGTCGCCTGCGGCGTCTTCGGTGCCGGTGGGCTCGAACTCGCGCAGGAAGTCGAGGTCATCCGTGACGGCGTCGGGTTCGCTGTCGAGGATGATCCGACCCTGCGAGTCGTAGCGACCCGGTCGATGGGCGGAATAGGGCATCCCGATAATCTACGAAACCTCGCCTGTGGATAGCGTGGAAGATTCCTCGGCGTCCACCCGGAATCCCACGTTCCCGTCGCGATATGTCAGCTTCCAAGCCGCGATTGCCTGCCATATCGCGACCGGAGCAGGGTCAGCGCGACCGGAGCAGGGTTCGGGAGACCGGAGCAGGGTCAGGGGGACGGGAGCAGCCGATCGAGGGCCGCCGCGTAGGCCGCGAGGGCGTCGTCGAGGGTGAAGTGCCCCGCAGCGGCGAGCGTGCCGAGACCGTGGATCAGCCCCCACACCACGACGGCATCGGTCGGCCGGTCCAGGCCTGCCGCGGCGACGCCCTCCGCGAGCACCGCCTCAAGCCCGTCGATCAGCGGCGCCATGGTCGCGGTCGGGGATCCGGGAACGCAGACCGTCGGGTCGTACACCGCATCGAACGCGTGCGGATGCTCCACCGCGAAGCGGATATAGGCGGAACCGGCGTCCGTGAGCGCCGCGCGCGGGGTCGACGCCCTCTCCGCGTCGGTGCGGACCTGCGTCAGGAGGTCGGCCATGCTTCGCTCGGCGAGCACCTTGAGCAGCCCGAGCCGGTCCGAGAAGTGGTGATACGGCGCGTTGTGACTGACGTTCGCGGCCCGGGCGACCTCGCGGAGGCTGATCTCCGCCGCAGGCATCCGCTCCAGCAGCTGCATGGCGGCATCCTCCAGCGCCCGGGCGAGATCGCCGTGGTGGTAGCCGTCCTTCGAACTTGACATGAGCAACATCATCTCCTATCTTGACAGTGTCCACCACCTTGACACTGTCCAGATAGGAACCTGACATGCCTGCTCTCGTGATCGACGGCCACCCCGACGCCCGCTCCCTGACCGCTTCCCTGGCCCAGCGGTACGCCGACGGACACGGAGACGCCCGGGTGCTCGCACTGCGTGACCTGGACTTCGATCCCCACCTGCGCTTCGGCTACCGGGAGCGCATGACCCTCGAGCCCGACCTCGTCGACGCGAAACAGGCACTGCACGACGCCGACACGATCGTCGTCGCCACGCCGCTCTGGTGGGGTTCGGTCCCCGCCGTGCTCAAGGGCTTCTTCGACCGCGCCCTGCTGCCGCAGCAGGAGTACCGCTACACGAAGCTCGGCCTCCCCGAGGGGCTGCTGCCCGCACGCCGCGGCCGACTGCTCCTGCTCGCGGACACCCCGTGGTTCGCGGTGCCGTTCACCGGGCTGCCCGCGCAGACCCAGGTGGCCCGCAACACCCTGCGGCTGTGCGGCGTGGGGTCCGTACGAGTCCACCGCATGCTCGGCGTCAAGGACGCCGACACCGCCACGGTCGCACGGTGGCTCGACCGCGCCGAACACCTCGGCACACTCGACGGTCGCCGAGCGGGGGTGACGCCTCAGCTCATCGCTGCGGAGGCGGCCTCGTCCTCGGTCGTGGCGACCAGCTGACCGCAGGCGCCGTCGATCTCCTTGCCGCGGGTGTCGCGGAGGGTCGTCGGGATGCCGGCGTCATTGAGTCGCCGGACGAACTCGTTCTGCACCGGGATCTCCGACGAGGTCCAGACCGAACCGGGCGTCGGGTTGAGCGGGATCGGGTTCACGTGGACCCAGCCGCGTCCGCGCTGATTGAGCTTCTCCGCGAGCAGGTCGGCACGCCACGCGTGGTCGTTCATGTCCTTGATGAGCGCGTACTCGATCGAGACGCGACGACCGGTCTTGGCGTAGTACTCGTACGCGGCGTCGAGGGCCTCATCGACCTTCCAGCGGGAGTTCACCGGGATGAGCTCGTCGCGGAGGTGATCGTCCGGGGCGTGCAGCGACAGCGCGAAGGTCACGGGGATGTTCTCGTCGGCGAGCTTCTTGATCGCCGGCACGAGACCCACGGTGGACACGGTGATGCCGCGCGCGCTCATGCCCAGACCGTCGGGCTGCGGAGCCACCATCGAGCGGACCGCATCCATCACGCGCTTGTAGTTCGCGAGCGGCTCGCCCATACCCATGAACACGATGTTCGACACGCGCTCCATGCTGTGGTCGTCGGCCTTCTTGCCGCCGAGGCCGCCGTCGGCGATCAGTCGGTTGGCACGAACGATCTGCTCGATGATCTCGGCGGTCGACATGTTGCGGGTCAACCCCGCCTGGCCGGTCGCACAGAACGGGCAGTTCATGCCGCAGCCGGCCTGGCTCGACACGCACAGCGTGATGCGGCCGGGGTAGCGCATGAGCACCGACTCGACCAGCGCGCCGTCGTGCAGACGCCACAGGAACTTGATCGTGTCGCCGCGGTCGGTCTCGAGGCGTCGCACCTCGGTGAGCAGCGACGGCAGCATCCCGGCGACGAGCTGCTCCCGGGTATCGGCCGGGAGGTCCGTCATCTGCTCGGGGTCGGACGTGTAGTGGCGGAAGTAGTGCGTCGACAGCTGCTTCGCGCGGAAGCCGGGGAGCCCGAGCTCCTTGACCTTCTCGGTGCGCTCGGCCGGCGTGAGGTCGGCCAGATGCACCGGCGGCTTGCCGCGCTTGGGGCTCGCGAACTGCAGCAGCGGGCGCCCCTCGGCATCCTTCTGCTGCGTCCACCCCTCGGTCCGGGGGCGCACCTGTGCCGTGCGCGTCTCGCGGACCGCCCCCGAACGGGACGACGCGGGCGCTGCCTGGGGGCGCGTCTCGCGCGTGCGGGGATTCTCCGTCATACCTCCAGGGTACGCGGTGACGGATGGGAAGGCCCTGGGGTGCGGTGCTTCCGTGACGTCAGCCCAGGAGGGGACGCTGTGCAGCACGCTGCTGCACGTACTCGTCGAGGGCCCGCTGTGCGGTGTCCGTGGTCGAGACCGCCGCCACCGGCACGTCCCACCATCCCTCCCCGTCCGGACCGTAGACCGTCGGGTCACTGTCGATGTGGATGAGCGTCGACCGCTCCGAGGCCTTCGCCGTGGCGACCGCAGCGCGCAGATCATCGATCGCCGCAGACCCCCGTGCGATCTCGATGACGTCGACGCCGTAGCTGCGCGCGTTCATCGCGAGGTCGACCGGGAGCACGTCACCGTGCTGGAAACTCCGCGTCTCCTCGTCGTAGCTCCGGTACTTCGTGCCGAAGCGCTCCGTGCCCACCGTCTCCGAGAGATGCCCGATCGAGGCGTATCCCTGGTTCTGGACGATCACGACGATGATCTTGATGCCCTCGGCCACGGCCGTCGCAAGTTCGGAGCTCAACATCAGGTACGAGCCGTCGCCGACCATGACGATCACGTCCCGCTCGACCAGTCAGGCGCTGCGATCGAGCTCGGCCACCACTGCTACCGCCCCGACCTGTATCGCTTCGAGACCACGCTCGTCGCGAAGTAGCCGACGCTCGCGCCCACCCTATGGGATGCGGTCGCCGTAGGCTGACTCCATGATGGACGGCCTGGATGGTTTCGAGTTCGTGCTCCTCGGCGGCGCCCTGGTCATCGGCGGCATCATCATCGGCGGAATCTGGATCATCGTGATAGCCCTTCGCCATGCGCGACCGAGGCCGCCCGAGCCGCAGACCTTCACGACGGCGACCAAGACATCGCACACCGCGGTCGCCTTTTCCGCATCTCCGAACGCCCCTCGCCTGCCGACCGACGTGGTCGCCGACGTCGACCGTCTCACCGCGGGCTCGAACCCCACCCCCGGGTACTCCTCGATCGTCGTGGCCACCCCAGACCTACCACCCAACTGACCGAGTTGTCATTACAGGGGACGCCCGGGAGAATGGAAGGATCCCCCACCGCAAGGAGCCTCATGTCCGACCGCCTCGACCGCGCCCGCAGCACCGGCATCCTCGCCGTCCTCCGCGCCCCCTCCCCTGAGCTGGCTCTGGAGGCGTCCGAAGCGATCATCCGCGGTGGCGTGACCGGCATCGAAGTCACCTTCTCGACACCCGATGCGCCGGCGGTGATCCGCGAACTGGTCGCGCGTCACGGCGACGCCGCGTACATCGGTGCCGGCACGGTGACCACCGCGGCTCAGGCCACTCAGGCCGCTGATGCGGGCGCGGAGTTCCTCGTCAGCCCCGGCACCCTCCCCCATCTCACCCGGTCGATGCTCGACACCGACCGCGTCGTGATGACCGGAGCGATGACCCCCACCGAGGTCATGGGCGCGCTGGAGCTGGGCGTCGACGTCGTCAAGATCTTCCCGGCGTCGCTGGGCGGCCCGTCGTACCTCGGCGCGCTGCGGGGCCCGTTCCCCACCGCACCCCTGATGCCGACCGGCGGCGTGAATCCGGACAACCTCGCTGCGTGGTTCGCGGCCGGCGCTGTCGCCGTCGGTGCGGGCGGAGACCTCGCGAACGGCGCATCGATCGCCGCAGCCGACTGGTCCGACATCGAGCAGCGCGCCGCACGCTTCACCACCGCACTCTCCGCCGCGCGGGGCTGATCGCACCACACGATGACCGACGCCACCACTGATCTGCTCACCTCCGCCGCGGCCGGCGATGCGGGTACCGAGCTCGAACGGTGATCGGGCGGCAACGGTGATCGCGCTCGACCCCTGGGCATGGGCCGCACTCGCCGTGGCCGCGGTGACGATCGGCATCTCCAAGACGGCTCTCCCGGGCGGCAGCATCCTGGCGATCGCGCTGTTCGCGGCCGTCCTGCCCGCACGCACGTCCACGGCCGCGATGCTGCTCCTGCTGATGGTCGGCGACGTGTTCGCGTTGATCGCCTACCGCCGCCACGCCCATTGGCCGACGCTGCTGCGCCTTGCACCGGCCGTCGTCCTCGGGCTCCTTGCCGGATTCGCGTTCCTCGCGCTCGCCGGCGACGGCATCGTCCGCCGGGCGATCGGCGTGATCCTGCTGCTGATGATCGGCGTGACCCTCTGGCGGCGATGGCGGCAGGACCGTGCGCACGCAGCGGTCCCGCCCTCCTCCGGCGGCATCGTGCTCGCCGGTGCCTACGGCACGCTCGGTGGCTTCACCACGATGGTCGCCAACGCCGGCGGCCCCGTGATGTCGATGTACTTCCTCGCCACCCGGACGCCGGTGCAGGTCTTCCTCGGCACCTCCGCCTGGTTCTTCGCGATCATCAACGTGCTCAAGGTGCCGTTCCTCGCCGGTCTCGGCTTGTTCCCCACTCCGGTGCTGCTGATGGATGCCGTCCTCGCGCCGCTCGTGGTGATCGGCGCGCTCCTCGGCCTGCGCGTCGCGCGACGCCTGAACCAGCGCGTGTTCGACCGCCTCGTGATCATCCTCACGATCCTCGGCGCGGCCTACCTCCTGATCTGACCCGGGTCTCCCTATCGGCGAGGCCAAAGCGCCCTGCCCGAATGAGGTGGGGAGGCGGGGCTCAGTCGAGGAAGATGTCGGGGAAGAGCGCGCTGTCGGGCGTGCCGGGGATCGCGGCGTACCCGGAGAAATCGGTCACGCCCTCACCTTCGAGCACATCCTCGACGATGAGCGACTGCCCGGTGTAAGAGCCCGCGGGCTTGAGCAGCACGGCGTAGGCGGCGTCGGCGTAGATGGCGGGCGTACGGCTCGCAGCCATCACCTTGTCGCCGCCGAGGAGGTTCTGCACGGCGGCCGTGGCGATGGTGGTGCGGGGCCACAGCGTGTTGGCGGCGATCCCGTCGCGCGCGAACTCCGCCGCGAGGCCGAGCGTGGCCAGCGTCATGCCGAACTTCGCGAGCGTGTAGCCGGTGTGCGCACCGAGCCACTTCGGCGTGGGGTTCAGGGGCGGCGACAGCGAGAGGATGTGCGGGTTCTCGGCATCCTTCAGGATCGGCACCGCCGCGCGGGACAGCATGAACGTGCCGCGCACGTTGACGTCCTGCATCAGGTCGTACTTCTTCGCCCCGAGGTCGAGCGAGCGCGAGAGGTCGATGACGCTGGCGTTGTTGATGACGATGTCGATGCCGCCGAACTCGCCCTGCGTCTTCAGGACCGCCTCGGTGATGTCGTCGTCATCGCGGACATCGCCCACGATCGGCAGGGCATTGCCCCCGGCCGCACGGATCTGCTCCGCGGCGGTGTGGATCGTGCCCTCGAGCTTGGGATGCGGGGTGTCGGTCTTCGCGAGCATCGCGATGTTCGCGCCGTCAGCCGCGGCCCGCAGCGCGATCGCGAGGCCGATGCCACGGCTGCCGCCCGACATCAGGATGGTCTTGCCTGCCAGTGTCATGGATTCTCCTGGGTTCTCGATCGCGGTTCTGAGGGCGGGGTCAGCGCGGGGCCATGCGGATCGCGCCGTCGAGGCGGATGGTCTCGCCGTTGAGGTAGCCGTTCTCGACGATCTGCTCCACGAGAGCGGCGTATTCGTCGGGTCGGCCGAGGCGGGCGGGGAACGGCACCTGCTGGCCGAGGGAGTCCTGTGCCTCCTGCGGCAGCCCCATCAGCATCGGCGTCTCCATGATGCCGGGCGCGATCGTGCAGACCCGGATGCCGTGGCGCGCGAGCTCGCGCGCGATCGGAAGGGTCATCGCGTGCACGCCGCCCTTCGACGCCGAGTACGCGGGCTGGCCGATCTGTCCGTCGAAGGCGGCCACGCTCGCGGTGTTGACGATGACGCCACGCTCGTCGTCGTGGAGCTCGTTCTTGGCGATCACGGCGGATGCCTGCGAGACGACGTTGAACGTGCCGACGAGGTTGATGCGGATCACCCGTTCGAAGTCGGCGAGCACGGCCGGGTTGCCTTCGCGGTCGAGCACCTTGGCCGGCGGCGCGATGCCCGCACAGTTCACCACCACACGCAGCGGCGCGGCGGACTGCGCGGCCGCGACGGCCGCCTGTACCTCCTCGGCGCTCGTGACGTCGGCGGCGACGAACAGCCCGCCGATCTCGTCGGCCACCTCCGCGCCCTTCGACGAAGCGAGGTCGATGATCGTGACGTGGGCGCCCGCGGCGACGAGGCGACGTGCGGTCGCCAGGCCGAGCCCCGAGGCGCCGCCGGTGATGAGTGCACCCTGTCCGCTGATCTGCATCTGATGTTCTCCTTCGAACGTCGTCGTGCGTCTGCTGTGATGGAACGCGGTCCCAGCCTACGTGGTTCTTGGTGTCATCACGAATGGAGGTACGGCGTCGAGAGCGAGCCTACGACATCACTCCTGACGTGCCGTCGGGCAGGATGGATGGATGTCGATCCCCGCCGAAGACGTCGTCGTCCCCGAACACGTCCGCCTGCTCGCCCGGGGAGCCGACCTCGAATGTGTCTGGCGCAACGACTACGGCGGACTCACCTTCCGCGCCACCGGCACCGCAGAGCCGTTCTACATCAAGTGGGGGCCTCGGAACCTCGAATTCACGTTGAGCGACGAGGCCGAACGGATGAGGTGGGCGTCGGGCTGGATCACTGTGCCGACCGTGCTCGACAGCGGGGCGGACGACACGCACGAGTGGATGATCACTGCCGCCCTCGACGGCCTCAGCGCGGTGGACCCGCGATGGATCGCAGAGCCCGCGACCGCCGTGCGAGCAGTCGGCGAAGGGCTCCGCGCGATGCATGAAGCCCTCCCCGTGCGGGAGTGCCCCTGGGAGTGGAGCGTGCCTTCGCGCATCGCGAACGCGGAACGACGCGGGATCGCCGTGCCGGAAAGCCTCCGGACCGCTCCCGCGGTCGACCGCCTCGTCGTCAGTCACGGCGATGCCTGCTGCCCCAACACCCTGGTGGGAGACGACGGCCGCTGGCTCGCGCACGTCGACCTGGCTCTGCTGGGCGTGGGCGACCGCTGGGCCGACATCGCCGTCGCCTCCATGAGCACCGAGTGGAACTTCGGCCCCGGGTGGGAGGACGCTCTGATCGAGGCCTACGGAGTCGAACCCGACCGCGAGCGTCTCGCCTTCTACCGCGACCTCTGGAATGCGACCTGAGCACCCCTAGTGGTGGAACGCCGAGTCGGGGTGATCGGACGGCATCGGCGCGGTGAGGGCGTCGAGGTGGGCGACTTCCGCCGTGATCGCGTCCAGCAGGTCGGCGGCCAGGTCCATGCTCAGCCCGTTGCGCACGACGATCCGCTGCACCGTGATCTGCTCGAGATCCGCGGGCATCGGGTACGCCGGCACGAGCCATCCGCGCATCCGGAGCCGGTCCTGCAGGTGGTACAGCGTCCAGTTCTTCGTATGGCCGTCCTTGAGGCGCCAGGCGAACACCGGGATGTCGCTGCCGTCGTTCCAGAGCTCGAAGGCCTCGAGCCCCGCGATCCCGGCCGACAGGTACTTCGCGACGTCCTGCGACTCCTGCTGCACGGCACGGTAGCCCTCGAACCCCAGCCGGAGGAACAGGTAGTACTGCAACAGCACCTGCGCCCCCGGACGCGAGAAGTTCAGCGCGAATGTGGGCATCTCGCCGCCGAGGTAACTGACCTTGAACACGAGATCCTCCGGCAGCCACTTCTCCTCGCGCCAGACCACCCATCCGAGACCCGGGTACACGAGACCGTACTTGTGGCCGGACGTACTGATCGAGTGCACGCGCTCGAGACGGAAATCCCACACGAGATCGGGTTGCAGGAACGGCGCGATCATCGCCCCGGAGGCACCGTCGACGTGGATGGGGATGTCGAGCCCGGTGTCCTTCTGGATCTCGTCGAGCGCCGCAGCGATCGCCGCCACCGGTTCGTACATCCCGGTATAGGTGACGCCCATGATCGCGACGACGCCGATCGTGTTCTCATCGACGTACGTCGCCAGGTCATGACCGTCGAGCGTCTTGTGCTCCTCGGAGATGGGGACGTAGCGCGGCTCGACGTCGAAGTAGTTGCAGAACTTCTCCCAGCACACCTGCACGGCGGACGACATCACCAGGTTCGGCGTCGACGTGTCCTTTCCCGCGGCACGTCGCGCCTGCTGCCAGCGACGCTTGAAGGCGAGGCCGCCCAGCATGCACGCCTCGGACGAACCGACCGTCGAGGTACCGATGGCACCCGAGGCGTCCGGCGCGTTCCAGAGGTTCGCCAGCATGTGCCAGCAGTTGTCCTCGATCGCCGCCGTCTGCGGGTACTCGTCCTTGTCGATCATGTTCTTGTCGAAAGACGAGGTGTACACCTGCTTGGCGTCGTCATCCATCCACGTGCTGACGAACGTCGCCAGGTTGAGGCGCGCATTGCCGTCGAGGATCGTCTCGTCCTCGACGATCTGCCTCGCCGTGGCAGGGAGCGAACCCTGGGGCGGGATCAGATGGCGCGGGGCGACCGACGCCTCCCCCGGGCGCGTGAACATCGGCTCGTAGTCGGAGGAGGGCGAACTGCTCATGCGAGAACCTTTCGGTGGAGGCGTCCTTGCGGCCTTGCCGCCCACCGTAGCGAGATCGCGCCGACGTATCGAGCGGTTCGCGACAGACCCTAGCTCCACACGAAGCGGAACGTCCCCACGACGACAGCAGCGGCGAGCGCGAGCGCCATGATCGCGATGCCGCCGATCAGCGCCACCGCATCTCTCGGGTGCAGCCGCGACGGACGCGACCAGGTGCGGGGGATGTCCGAGCCGAATCCGCGGGCTTCCATCGCGAGCGCCAGTTTGGAGCCGCGCCTCACGGCGAACACGAGCAGCACGAAGGCCATGGAAAAGAACCGTCGGAGCACGCCCCGGTCCCCCACACCGCGCGCACGACGAGCCAGGCTCATGGTGCGCCAGTCATCCAGGAACAGGCCCAGCATCCGCGTACCGGCGAGGATGCCCAGCACGAAGCGACTCGGGAGCTTGGCGACCTGGGCCAGCGCATCCGCGAGTTCGGTCGGGTCGGTGCCGCCGAAGAGCAGGATCGTGGGCAGCCCGAGCGCGACCACGCGCAGGCTCACCGCGATCGCGAGGGTGACGGAGTCCTCGCTGATCGTCGCGAACCCGAAGGTCCAATAGATCCGCCCGGCCGGTTCGGCGTAGAGCAGCATGCTCACGCCGGCGATCGGCGCGAAGATCATGATCGGGAGCAGCCTCCGCAGCACCGTCGGGAGACGCAGTCCGGTCAACGGCAGGCACAGCAGCTGCAGGACGATCGCGGCCAGCGCGCTCGTGATGTCGATGGACGCGAACAACGGCACCGACAGCAGCACGGCGAGCACCAGCTTCGTCACCGGGTTCACCCCGTCGAGCCATACCGGCCGTGCGGTCTCGATCACCGTCACGCTGCCGCCCCCAACTCGATGCGATGACCACCCAGATGTCGGACCACGGCATCGTCGTGCGTCACCGCGATGATCGACCGTCCACGCGTGATCTCCTCCTGCAGGAGCGCGACGAGGGAGATCCATCCACGCCGGTCCTGACCGAACGTCGGCTCGTCGAGCACGATCACTTCCGGTGCACCCGCCAACGCCGTCGCGACGGACAGCCGCCGCTTCTGCCCGCCGGAGAGCGTGAACGGGTTGGCCAACGCGAGTGGGGCGAGGCCGAGGCGCTCGAGGAGATCATCGACCACGGCGTCCGTCCTCGCACGGTCCCAGCCGAGCGCGCGCGGACCGACAGCGAGCTCGTCACGCAGCGTCTGGGTGAGGAACTGGTGCTCCGGCTCCTGGAAGACCATGCCGATGCGCGTGAGCAACTCGCGCGACGTCCACCGGATCGGGCGGGTGCCTTTGCGCCCCGCCAACTCGGGTGCCGACCGCACCTCTCCTGCCTCTTCGGGGATGAGTCCGGCGAGCGTGAGCGCAAGGGTCGATTTGCCCGCCCCGTTGGGCCCGGTGATCACGGTCGCGTTCGCCCGCGGTACGTGCAGGTCGAGTCCCGCCTGCACGACGACGCCCGCTTCCCTCGCAATCGCGAGCCCGGAGGCGGAGAGCGCATCGGCTGCCGTCACCCGCTCCAGCACGGGCAGGTCGATGCCCCGCTCGGGCACCCACACCCCCGCATCGGCGAGCACATCGCCGTGGACCGCGAACACGTGCTCGGGCGGTCCGTCCGCGAGCAGCCCGCCGTCGGCCGCCAGCACGATCACACGCGTCATCAGATCGACCCAGACCGGCGTGCGATGCTCGACGACGATCAGTGTCGCACCCGAGGAGACCACGGCCCGCTCGACGCTCGCCCGCACCTCGCGCACACCCTCGGGGTCGAGGTTCGCGGTCGGCTCGTCGAGCAGCAGCAGGCCCGGACGCATCGCGAGCACGCCGGCCAGCACCAGTCGCTGCTTCTGGCCGCCCGAGAGCGCCTTCGTGGGACGCTGCGGCGAGACGTCGAGGCCCACGGCGTCGAGAGCCTCCGCGACTCGGCCCGGGATCTCGGACGCCGCGACACCGAGATTCTCGCAGCCGAACGCCACATCATCGCCGACTTTCGACAGCACGATTCCGGCATCGGGGTCCTGGAGGACGAGCCCCACGCGACCGTGCCGCGATTCCGGGGACGCGCCGTCGATGCGCAGGTCACCGGTCCGCTCGCCCTCGTCATCGCCGCCCAGGACGCCGGCGAGACCGGCGAGCAGAGTCGACTTGCCCGCGCCCGATGCGCCGAGCAGCAGCACCCGCTCGCCCGGTTCGATCGTGAATGAGACGTCGGCGACGGCGGGGCGCTTTCGACCGGCGTACCGCCAGCCCCAGCCCGCAGCCTGCACGCGGGCCGGGGCGGCGAAGCTCACGCTCAGACCTCGCGCACGTGCTCTCGCCCGACGGCGAAGCGGTTGAGTGCGCCGGTGACGGCGAGTGCCCGCACGAGCAGCCAGCCGACCACGCCGGCGAGGATCGCGCCGGAGACGACGACGCTGACCAGATAGATCGTGTTGAACTCGACCGACTTCAGGATGTTCGGCGAGCTGCCGTAGAACAGCTCGAACACCCAAGCGGCGACCGCCGCTCCGATGCCGGCGAGCGCGGCGACCACGATCCCGAAACGACGATAGAAGAACAGCGCGAAGATGATCTCCGCTCCGAGGCCCTGCACGATGCCGGACAGCACGGTCGACACACCCCACACGTTTCCGATCAGCATCGACACGATCGCCGCGACCAGTTCGACGACCAGCGCGGCGCCCGGCTTGCGGATCACGAGGCCGCCGACGACGCCCCCGAGCAGCCAGATGCCGACGGCGATGCCGCCGAGACCCGGGGTCAGGGCATCGGCTGCACCGAACCAGGCGTATCCGATGGTGTTCCAGCCCCAGAACACGAGGCCGATCGCGACGCCGAGGACGGCGGCGACGACGATGTCGACGACGCGCCAGCGCCAGATCGACGTGGGGCGCAGACCGTTCGAGGCGGCGGATGCCTGCTTCGCGGATGCGGACGTGGACGTACTCATCTGAACTCCTCCCTGCGCTGGCATGACCCAGATCAGGTTCGACGGTCGAAGCGCGATTCGCTCCCTCTCAGCCCGGCTCGCCGGACTCCCGTGGTTGTGCTGATGATCTTACCCGGTGGCGACACCGGCGTGGCGACAGGGCTTCGCGCCACGGAACACGCCGGGGATTGGGTACCGTAAACGAGTGACCGCTTCAGATCCCGCCGACGAGGCGACGGGCGTCGTCAGCGACGACGGCTCGCGGACGGCCGCCCCCTCCGGGCCTGTGGACGAACTGGCGATCGCGTCGGACCCCGCCGCCCCCGCATCGGAGAGCGCCGCACCCTTCGCCGCCGATCGACTCTTCGCCGGCGACACGCCCCCGTCGGATCCCTCCGTCGTCTCCGCTGTCCCGGTCGACGCCGCCGCGATCGGCGCGCTGTTCACGGTCGACCGGACGCCCGCACGACGTCACGGCACGGCTTCGTCGGACGACCCCGCGTCGGCGTCCGATCCGGAGCCCGTGCTCGACCCGGAGCCCGTGCTCGACCCGGAGCCCGTGCTCGACCCGGAGCCCGTGCACGACCCGGAGCCGGCGCTCGACCCGGAGCCGGTGGATGGTCCCGCGACTCCGCCACTCACGAAGCCGCCCTTCCACCCCCGCCGACGCGGCGAGGGTGAGGAGGCACAGGAGCCCGATGAGGCCGAAGCGCTCGTCGACGGCGCGGCCGTGCAGTGGGCCGACGACAAGACGGGCGCGACCGCACTGACCTGGGTCGATGCCGCCGCCGTCGGTGCGCACACGGCCACGGCGACGTTCGAGCAGACCCCGGAAACCGAACAGAACGGCGGACTCCTCCGTGGGGCTCGCCTGCGGCCGGCCATCGCTCGTCCGGGAATCCTGGTGCCGCTCGTCGCGCTCACCGCGCTGGTCGCCGGCTATGCGGGCACGACGTTGCTCTGGCCGCTGCACGAGATTCCGCCGACGGCGCAGACCGTCGAGTTCGACACGGTTCCCGCTCCCGCCGCGACGATCACCTGGCCGAGTGAGGGCAGCGCGTCCGTCGGCATCGCCGGGCTCACCACCGCGGCGTCGATCACCGATCCGGTGAGCATCGCGAGCATCACCAAGGTCGTGAGCAGCTTGATGGTGCTCGACCGCATGCCCCTCGCCCTCGGCGAGCAGGGGCCGGAGTTCGGCTTCACCTACGGCGACAGCGTGGACTACTGGAACTACCGGCGCAGCGATCAGTCTGCACTGGATGTCCCCGTCGACGGCGTCCTCACCGAGTACCAGATGCTCCAGGGCACACTCCTCGGCTCGGCGAACAACTACATCGACCGGCTGGCCTCCGAGATCTGGGGCTCGGACCAGGAGTTCGCGGCCGCCGCCGAGGTGTGGCTGCGCGATCGTGCGCTCACCGACATCACGGTGGTCACCCCCTCCGGGTTCGACGAGCGCAATGTGGCGACCCCCGCGGCGCTGATCAAGCTCGGCGAGCTGGCCATGCAGAACCCCGTGTTCGCAGAGATCGTCGGCACCCGGTCGGTGGACCTCCCGGGTGCGGGCACGGTCGTCAACACCAACGGGATGCTCGCCGATCCGGGCGTCGTCGGCATCAAGACCGGCACGCTGGTCGGCTGGAACCTGCTGACGGCGAAAGACCTGACGATCGGGGACACCACGGTGCACCTGTTCGCGGCGGCGCTGAATCAGGCGGGCGACGACGAGCGCCTCGCTCTCACCCGTTCGCTGTTCGCCGAGACGGAGGCCGCCCTGGACGCACAGGAGGCAGCGGTCGCGAAGGGCACGGTCGTCGGACAGGTCACGACCGACTGGGGCGAGAAGGTCGACGTGGTCACCGAATCCGATGCCGATGTCGTGCTGTGGAACGGTGCTGTCGCCACTGCGACCACGGCCTTCGATCTCGGCGACAAGCGGGACGAGGACGCCACCGTGGGCACCTTGACCGCGGCCGGACCGCTCAACACCGTGACGGTTCCCCTGGTCCTGGCCGATGACGTCGAGGGGCCGAGCCCGTGGTGGCGCCTGACCCATCCCCTGGAACTGCTCGGGATCACGGACGACGGGTCCTGACACTTCGCCCGACCGAGTACAGCACGACGCCCCATCCCGCGTGAGCAGGATGGGGCGTCTGCGTGATGCCGCTCAGTCGCGAGAGGCGGAGCCGTCGGCCCCCTCCTCGAGAAGCGCCTGGGCAGCAGCCGTCTCGGCGGCAGGAACCTGCGCCCCCACCGACGCGCCGGCGACGGCCGCAGCCGCGTGCACGCTCTCCTCGTCCGCGTCACCGGTGACCACGACGGGCGTCGAGCCGGTGAGGGCCTCTTCGGCGTCGATGTCTGTGGCCGCCTGCTCGAACTGCGACTGGTACAGGCGCCAGTAGGCTCCCTGCGCGGCGATCAGCTCGTCGTGCGTGCCCTTCTCCACGATGTCACCGTGCTCCATCACGAGGATGAGGTCGGCATCGCGGATGGTGGACAGACGGTGCGCGATCACGAAGGACGTGCGTCCCTTGCGAAGGGCGGCCATCGCGTGCTGCAGCAACAGCTCGGTGCGGGTGTCGACGGCCGACGTGGCCTCATCGAGGATGAGGATCGACGGCTGTGCGACGAACGCGCGCGCGATGGTGATGAGCTGACGCTCGCCCGCGGAGACGTTCGCGGCATCCTCGTCGAGCACCGTGTCGTAGCCCTCGGGGAGGGCGTGGACGAAGCGGTCGACGTAGGTCGCCTTCGCCGCGGCGAGGACCTCGTCGTCGGTCGCGGTGGAGCGGCCGTAGCGGATGTTCTCGCGGATGCTCCCCGCGAACAGCCACGGATCCTGCAACACCATGCCGGTGCGCGACCGCAGCTCATCCCGGGTCACCTCGGCGATGTCCTGACCGTCGAGCATGATGCGTCCGCCGCTGAGCTCGTAGAAGCGCATGATCAGGTTGACCAGGGTCGTCTTCCCCGCACCGGTCGGCCCCACGATCGCGACGGTCTGCCCCGGCTCCACCCGGAACGACAGGTCTTTGATCAGCGGACGATCCGGCGTGTACGAGAATGCGACGTTCTCGAACTCGATGACGCCCTTGCCCTCGACGAGCTCCGGAGCATCGGCATCGTCCGCCTCCTGCTCGTCCGCGTCGAGGAGCTGGAACACGCGCTCCGCCGACGCCGTACCGGACTGGACCACCGCCGCCATGCCGCCGAGCTCGGAGAGCGGCTGCGTGAACTGCTGCGAGTACTGGATGAACGCCTGCACATCGCCGAGACGGAGCTGTCCGTTCGCGACCATCAGACCACCGAGCACCGCGATGCCCACGTAGCTGAGGTTTCCGACGAACATCATCGCCGGCATGATGACGCCGGACAGGAACTGCGCCTTGAAGCTGGCCTGGAACAGCTCTTCGTTCTCGGCCTGGAACTTGTCGAGCGCGTCTTTCTCGCGTCCGAAGACCTTCACCAGCGCGTGGCCGGAGAACGCCTCCTCGACGCGGGCGTTGAGCCGTCCGACCTTGCGCCACTGCGTGCCGAAGGCCTTCTGCGAGCGCGGACCGATGATGCCGAAGATCACACCCATCAGCGGCAGCGTGATGAGGGCGACGAGCGCGAGCTGCCAGGAGATCGAGAACATCATCACGAGCACGCCGATCACGGTGAGCACCGAGGTGAGCGCACCGGACAGCGATTGCTGCATCGTCTGGGTGATGTTGTCGATGTCGTTCGTGACGCGCGAGATCAGCTCACCGCGCTGCACCTTGTCGAAGTACGACAGGGGCAGACGGTTGATCTTCGCCTCGACCGCCTCGCGCAGACGCCACATGGTGCGCACCATGATCACGTTGATGACGTACCCCTGGATCCAGGTGAGGAACGCCGCGGCGACATAGATGGCGAGGACAGCGGCGATGACCAGGCGCAGCGCCCCGAAGTCGACACCCTGACCGACCGTGAAGTCACCCAGCGCACCGACCTGATTCGCGAAGTCGTCCTGACCCGCGCCTCGCAGCGCCTCGACCACGACGTCCTGCGATGTTCCCGCCGGGAACCCCGGGGAGTCGCCGTTCGGCTGCCCGAGTTGGATGGAGATGAACCCCTTGTAGACGAGGTTCGTCGCCTCGGCGAGCACCTTGGGCGCGGCGACCGTCAGCACGACGCCCAGCGCTCCCAGGATCGACACGAACACGAACCAGAGCGCCGAGGGCTTCAGCAACCCGATCATGCGCGCGAAGCTCGGCCCGAAGTTGTCGGCCTTGCCCGGCGCGACGCTGTCCCAGTCGCCGGAGTTCTGTCGGGCCTGCTCCGCGAGCTCGGCCTCGTACTTCTCCTCCGCGGTCAATTCGACCTCGGCCACGGGAGCCGTGGCCTTGCGGCGGCCACGCGTGGGCGTGCCCTGTTCCTTGTTCTGCTCGCTCATGCGTCCACCCCCAGCTGCGACTCGACGATCTCGCGGTAGGTCTCGCTCGTCTCGAGCAGTTCCGCGTGCGTGCCGACGCCCACCATCGTGCCGCCGTCGAGGACGACGATGCGGTCGGCGTCCGTGATGGTGGAGATGCGCTGCGCGACCACGATCTTCGTCACATGCGGGAGCTCCCTCCACAACGCCTGGCGGAGCCGGGCATCGGTGGTCAGATCGAGCGCCGAGAACGAGTCGTCGAAGACGAGGATCTGCGGCTGGTGCACGATCGCACGCGCGATCGCGAGACGCTGGCGCTGACCGCCCGAGACGTTCGTACCACCCTGCGCGATGCGCGAATCGAGTCCGTCCGGCATCTCCTCGACGAAGTCGCGACCCTGCGCGATGTCGAGCGCATGCCAGAGTTCTTCGTCGGTCGCATCTTCACGCCCGTAGCGAAGGTTCGACGCAACGGTTCCGGTGAAGAGGAAAGGACGCTGCGGCACCAGGCCGATGCTGTCCCACAGCGCTTCGACGTCGGCCTCGCGCACGTCCGTGCCGCCGACATGCACCGCCCCGCCCGAGACGTCGAAGAGACGCGGGATGAGCGACACGAGCGTCGTCTTGCCCGATCCGGTCGAACCGACGATCGCGACGGTCTCGCCCGGCTGCGCGGCGAAACTGATGCTGGTGAGCACCGGGGAATCGGCTCCCGGGTAGGTGAACTCGACGTCGTCGAACGCCAGGGATCCCGGTACCGGGAACTCGGTGACGCCGTTCTCGGGACGGATCAGCGTGGATTCGGAGTCGAGCACCTCGCCGATGCGCTCGGCCGAGACCGCAGCGCGCGGGATCATCATCGCCATGAAGCTCGCCATGATCACGCCGCCCATGATCTGGCCGATGTACTGCATGAAGGCGAACAGCGTGCCGACCTGCACCGTGCCGTTGTTCACCTCGATGCCGCCGAACCAGATGACCGAGACGACGGTGACGTTGAGGATGAGCATGAACAGGGGGAAGAGCAGCACGAACAACGAGCCGACCTTGCGACCGACGACCATGATGTCGGTGTTGGCCCCGCGGAAGCGCTCCTCTTCGATGCCCTCGCGCACGAACGCACGGACGACGCGGACACCGGTGAGCTGCTCCCGCATGATGCGGTTCACGTTGTCGAGCTTGCCCTGGTAGCTGCGGAACAGCGGGACCATGCGACCGATCACGAGTGCGGCGAGGATCAGCAGCAGCGGCACCGAGATCGCGATGAGCCAGCTGAGTGTCACCTCGGTACGCACGGCGAAGATGATGCCGCCGATCGCGAGCAGCGGCGCCGTGATGAGCATGGTCGCGCCCATCATCGCGAGCATCTGCACCTGCTGAACGTCGTTCGTGTTGCGCGTGATGAGCGAGCCGGCGCCGAACTGCGAGACCTCGCGCTCAGAGAAGCCACTGACCTTGCCGAACACGTCGGAACGAATGTCGCGGCCGGCGCCCATCGCGGCGCGCGCGGCGAAGTAGGTCGCGGTGACCGACGCGACGATCTGCCCGAACGAGACCGCGAGCATGAACAGGCCGGTACGCCAGATGTAGGCGGTGTCACCGCGGGCGACGCCGTTGTCGATGATGTCGGCGTTCAGACTCGGGAGGTAGAGGGTGCCTGCCACGCTGGCGAGCTGGAAGACCAGCACCGCGAGCAACAGCCACCGGTATCGAGAGAGATAGCGAAAGAGGATTTTTCCCAGCACAGGCGGACTTTCTAGGAAGTATGAAGCGGCGGGTTTCTCGGCAGACGGATGCCGACCGACAACCGGCCACAAGACAGAGTGCCACGATCCGCGGACATTCGTATCCCCCTGTGGACGGACCTTCGCTGACAGCGAACCGCTTTCCCGTGCGATCAGCGGGTCGGTCCGAGCTTGTATTTACGCACTGATACAACTTGTGATAGACATGCAGTACAAAGAGAACGGACTCCGCATGCCTGACCTTTTCACCTCCCCGCTCGCCTCCGCTCTGTGGCGCCTGGATGGCTGGCAGATGCTCGGCGCGCTCTTCACGATGCCGTGGGTCTCTCTGGTCGTCGCGGCGATCATCGCGTGCGGCATCTGCGTGTTCCCCGGAAGGCGCGCGCAGAGGGAGAGCCGGATGCGGCCCGGGGCGGCCACAGCCGGCGGCGTCGTCGCCCGCTACTCGCGAGAGCACCGCACGCTCGGTCTGACGGCGATCGGAGTGGTCGTCGTCTTCCTCGCCGAGAATCTGGTCTCCGGATACGTGCTCGATCTCAACGGCGTCATCTCCTGGTGGCGGTACGCGATGCCGGTGTTCACGGCGTCCGTCGGCATCGGACTCCTGCTCGCGATCGTCGCGACCCTCGGGAGCACGCCCCCGGAACGACCGGTCGCCGTTCCCCGCCGCACGTGGCTGACCTTCAGTCCGCGCGCAGGAACGGCGGGAGCCGCCCTCGCAGTGCTTGCTCTCACGGCGACCACGGTCCTGGCCGGTCTCGCTTCGTCGAACATCAACGGGGGTCCCTATGTCTTCCTCGAGATCGAGATCAACAACGAGCCGATCGACCCGCTCCGACCCTGGTTCTACGGCTGGGCGTACGGCATCCCCGTGCTGATCTGCACCGCGGTCCTCCTGGCAGTCATGGTGGCCGCGCTCCACGCGAGCGCCGTCCGCCCGTTCCTGCGCCCGGAGACGCTGGCCGCAGAGCAGCGGGAACGCCGCGATGTCGCGACGGCGATCACCCGGACGGCGACGTCGGCGCTCCTCCTCACCCTTGCGGGGGCGTGGCGGTTCATCGCCGATGCCGGATCGGTCGTCGGTCTGACCGTCCAGCGCGACGGCGGCTCGGACTCCTACACGGCATTCTGGCGATACGGCGAGATCGCAGGTGTCGGAGGCGGCCTGGCACCGTTGCTGGAGATCGCCGCCTTCGTGCTCCTCTTCCTGGTGATCGGGCAGCTGTACCCGCGCGATCACGGCGCGCGTACGGGCACCGAGGCCGAGAGCCCCGCCGACAGCGAGGCCGTGTGATGAGCCCGAATCCGAAGCTCTCGGCGGCAGATGAGACCAATCCTGCGCTCGACATCTACCGGCAGTTGCGCGGCCTCATCGTCTCGGGCCAGCTCGGTGCCGGCGAACGACTGCCGACCGTCCGCCAGACGGCGAGCGATCTGGGCGTCGCTCCCGGCACCGCCGCACGCGCCTACAAGATGCTCGAGGCGGACGGACTGGTGATTTCGCGCACCGCCGCCGGCACACGTGTCTCCGAGTCGGCTGGGGTCCTCCCGGCCTCGGTGATCCGCCGCCTCCGTGACCTGGTCGACGAGGCCGACCCCCTCGGCGCCGAGCTCGACGACATCGTCGATGTGCTGCGGACGATCTGGCAGTCGCGGACGACGCCAGAGGACGCCGGGGAGTAGCCCGATCCCGCTCCGGCCCGGCCCACCTGTCGGGGACTCCCTGCCCGCCTGTCGGGAGTTCCGGGCCGAACCGACTGGAAACGGCCGAAACCGTCCGACAAGCGGGCACACTCCCGGCGGGTGTGCACCGCACGCGGGCACACTCCCGGCGGCCCCGCACACCCCGGAGCGTCAGAACAGCGGCGGCCGGGGCACGTACGCCCGCGCCGGGGCACCCGCATCCGGGGCGAGCTCGGCCAGCGTCGGCGGGTCCCACTTCGGGTTGCGGTCCTTGTCGACGAGCTGCGCGCGGATGCCCTCGACGAGGTCCGGGTGCTCGTTGACGAACCACAGCACCCGCCGGTACTCGCCCTCGAGGGCAGCCCGCAAACCCGGGAGCTCGCGCGCTTCGCGCACGGCATCGAGCGTGACGGTGAGGCCGGTGGGGGCGAGGCCCGCCAAGAGCTCAGCCGTGGCGGCGGCCTCCGCGGTGCCCTGCGCCTGCAGGCGGTCGATGATCTCGCTCACGGTCGCGGCCGAGAACGCTTCGTCGACCCACGCCTTCGATGCGGGCAGCTGCGTGGGCTCCGGCGTCTCGTCGAAGAGCAGGACGATCTCGCTCGGGCCGGTCGGATCCGCACGGAACGCCAGGGCCTCCCGCAGCGCGTCCAGACGATCGGACGGCACGAAGTGGTCGGCGAACCCCAGGTAGACGGCATCCGCTCCGCTCATCGTCGCGCCGGTCAGTCCGAAATACTCCCCGAATCGGCCGGGCGCTCGTCCGAGCAGCCAGGTGCCGCCGACATCGGGCGTGAACCCGATCCGGGTCTCGGGCATCGCCAGCTTCGAGCGCTCCGTGACGATGCGGATCGCCGCATGACCAGCCAGGCCGATCCCTCCGCCCATCGTGATGCCGTCGGCGAACGCAACGACCGGCTTCGGATACTCCGCGATCATCGCGTTCAACGCATACTCCGCGCGGAAGAACTCGGCGGTGCGCTCGGACTCCCCGGCGACGATCTGCGCGTGCAGCGCACGCACGTCTCCGCCGGCGCACATGCCACGTTCCCCCGCCCCGTCGATCAGCACGATCTGCACGTCGGTGTCGTCGCGCCAGGCGTCGAGCGCCTCGGTGAGCGTCTCGATCATCCCCTCGTCGAGCGCGTTGATCGCCTCCGGTCGATTGAGGGTGAGCCGCCCGAGTGCTCCTTCGGTGCGGATGAGGACACGGGATGCAGCCTGGGATTCGGTCACGCGTGCCAGGTTACCGCTTCGCCGAGGGCGGAGAATCCGCGCGAAATGCGGGATCCGACAGGCTTTTCCGGCAGGATAGGGAGGAACTGTTCACTGCGACGAGAGGTCACGGATGCCTGAAGGACAGGTGCTGGAGTTCACGCACGTGACGAAGCGCTTCAATGAGGTGACCGCCGTCTCGGACTTCTCCGCGCGCGTCGAGCCCGGCGCCGTCACCGCCTTCCTCGGCCCGAACGGAGCCGGCAAGACCACCACCCTGCGAATCCTCCTCGGTCAGGTGCGCGCCACCTCCGGAACGGCCACGATCGGCGGGACGGCCTACGCGGAGCTCCGTCAGCCGCTGCGCACCATCGGTGCCGTCCTGGAAGAGACCGTCTATCGTCCTCGGCGCACCGCCGAACGTCAGCTGACGATCGCCGCCAAGGCGAACGGCATCCCGCTGGCCCGCGTCGGAGAGGTTCTGTCCCTCGTCGGCTTGGACTCCGAAGGCGACTCCCGGATCGGCGGCTTCTCGCTCGGCATGCGTCAGAGGCTGAGCGTCGCGCACGCCCTTCTCGGCGACCCGGGTGCGCTCGTCTTCGACGAGCCGGCCAACGGGCTCGACCCCGAGGGCATCCGCTGGATGCGCCTGCTGATGCGCCGCCTCGCCGACGAAGGACGCACGGTACTCGTGTCCTCGCACGTCCTCAGCGAGGTGGAGCAGGTCGCCGACAACGTCCTGGTCCTCTCGAAGGGCCGGTTGGTGCTGGCGAGCGGTATCGAGACGCTCGCCGACCCGCAAGGCGGCTCCGTCATCGTGGATGCCGCGGATCGTGGTGCGCTTCGTGTCGCGCTCGACGCGGCAGGATTCGACATCGAGGTCCTGCGCTCCGGCCTGACCGTGCGCGGCGGCGACGCCGGGACCGTCGGAGCTGTCGCCGCGGAGGCCGGAATCGCCCTGAGCACGCTCCTGCAGCGCGGCCCGACCCTGGAAGACGTCTTCATCGACCTCATGCGCGGCGGCCGACTCGCGCCCCGCGCAGACATGAACACGCCGCCGCTCGACGCGCCGGTGCTCGCCGCCGCGCCTGACGACGCCGATTCCGAGCGCGCGGAGCCCGACGCCGCTGCCACCGACGCCGCTGACGCCGACGCCGCTGCTACCGACACCGCTGACGCCGAGTCCACGGTCGCCATCCCGGTAGCCGCCGCCGCGGCCTGGGCCGCCGAGGCCGCCGCCGCACCCGCCGGTGAAGCCGTTGGCGATGACCTGGCCGCAGCGGCTTCGGCTTCGGCTTCGGCTTCGGCGACCGTCGACGAGGATTCGAACGACGGCATCTCCGAGCTGTTCACCCCCGAGGCGGACGACGAAACTCCGGTGGATGCCGCTCCCGTCGCTGCACCCGCATCCGAGGCGGACGAACCGCTCCCCCACGAAGATCACGAAGATCGTCACGGCGACGAGGACCACGGCGACACGAGCCGGGACGACGAGACCGACCAGGCCGAGGAGCCCCCGGCGCGGTCATTCGACGAGATCCTGTTCGGCGCGGCAGCTCCCGCCGCCTCCCCCGCGGCCACGGCTGACCCGGAATCGCCGCGGCACGACGTCGCCGAGGTCTTCACGACGAGTGACGACCCCGAGACGGACACTCCCGCACAGACCTCTGAGCACGACGGCACCGCCGCAGACGACACCGCCACAGACGACACCGCCACAGACGACACCGTCGCGGACGAGCAGATCGTCAGCACGGACGGCGCCGACGCCCACGACGACGACGCAGCGGAGGACGATGCCCCCGCCGGTGTCGAGATCTTCGCCGACCTCGACACCGCCGCGGACGTCGACGGCGGCGAGGACACTGCCGAGACCGAGGAGGACGCCGATCCGCGGTCGGCAGCCGTCAGCTCGATGCTCGCCGCGGCCGCACGCGCGTACTACGAGGACGAGCCGAAGGACTACCCGCTGGGGCAGGACGCCGAGGCCACCGACGATGCCCCCGTCCAGGACGGTGCCCACTGGAGCGTCGCCTCCACCGGCGTGATCGACACCGTTCCGCTGGCCGAGTCCGAGTCCGAGGAAACGAGCTTCGAGGAATCCGGCGACGCCGAGGCCCCGGACGGCCAGGATCACGACGGCGAGACCCACCACGGCGAGACCCACCACGGGTGACCCGCCCGCTCATGCAGCAGAACGCCCTCCCGGCCTGACGGCTGCGGAGGGCGTTCCCTGTCGTGGAGCGCGGATTCGCGCGTCGGTCGCCCTGTGCTCAGGCGGGCCGGGGGCGGATGACCGGTCGGCGGCTCCCCTTCGTCACGGGGGTCGGCGCCGTGGCGACGATCTCCTCGACGTTCGCGGGCTCCGAGGACACGTCGAGTCGGAGCGCTTGCGTGAGCGCGAGGCCGTGCCGGGTCGTGAGGATCAGGCGGCGGTACTGCTCGTCGCCCTCGAGGTCGATGACGACGCTCGGGCGACGGCGGCGGATGAGCACGAAGTCGAGGCTGCCCGCGGCCTTCCAGCTTCCCGCGGCCAGGACGCCGGGGATGTGCGTGCCGGGATTCGGCACCCCTCGCAGCCAGGTCCATGCGTCGTCGGTCAGCTGGACCTTGGTGATGGTGTCGCGCACGATCCGGAGGTTCTCGCGGTGGAAGGTCGCGGCTCGTTCCAGCGGCGAGAGCACGACTTCGAGTTGCGTCTGGTCCAGCAGCAACGTCACCATGACACTTAGTCTGCCAGCGCCGTCCTGCCAGTTGTCTGGAAGTTGCTCACAGGAACGCAACGATCCCTTGTGGGGTCACGCCATTCCCCGGCGCGCTACGGGCGAGCCGCCGCCGCGGCCTCCGCGGCAGCCGGCAGCGCCGCTTCGATGAGCCGGAGCTCCTCGTCGCCGTGCGCGGCGGTCAGGAACCAGGCCTCGAAGACACTCGGCGGCAGGGCCACACCCTGCTCCCGCAGCGAATGGAAGAACGGCGCATAGCGGAACGACTCCTGCGCCTGGGCCTCCGCGTAGTTCCGCGGCACGGAGGCGCGGAACGAGGCGCTGAACAGGTTGCCCGCCCGCGCGACCGCGTGAGTGACCCCGGCAGACGTGAGCGCGGCATCCAGGGCCGCAGAGAGCCGAGCGGAGGCGGCATCGATGGTCGCATAGACCTCGGGCGTCGCGAGTCGCAACGTCGCGAGGCCCGCCGCGACCGACAGCGGATTCCCCGAGAGCGTCCCCGCCTGATACACCGGCCCCAAGGGAGCCAGCAGGTCCATGACCTCGGCCCGCCCACCGAGCGCGGCCAGCGGCATCCCCCCGCCGACGACCTTGCCGAAGGTGACGATGTCGGGCAGGTAGTCCTCGCCCTCCGAGGCCTGCAATCCCCAGAAGCCTGAGGGGTGCACGCGGAACCCGGTGAGCACCTCGTCGAGGATCATCAGCGCACCGTGCGCGTGCGCGGTCTCGGCGATCAGGCGGTTGAATCCCGGCACCGGCGGGACGACGCCCATGTTCGCGGCCGACGCCTCGACGATCACGGCCGCGATCCGCTGTCCGTGCTCGGCGAACACCGCGGCCAGCGCCTCGGGATCGTTGTACCCGATCACGAGCGTCTGCGCGGCGATGGGAGCCGGTACTCCTGCCGATCCGGGGAGCGCCAGGGTCGCGACACCGGAGCCCGCTTCTGCGAGAAGACCGTCCGAGTGGCCGTGATAGTGCCCGGCGAACTTCACGAGCAAGTCGCGGCCGGTGGCTCCGCGCGCGAGACGGATCGCCGTCATCGTGGCCTCGGTCCCGGTGGACACCAGTCGAACGCGCTCGATCGGGCGGATCTCACCGAAGCGGACCCGGTCGGCGATCAACGCCGCGAGTTCCACCTCGCCCTCGGTCGGAGCACCGAACGACAGCCCGCGGGTCGCGGCCTCCTGCACCGCGGCGACGACTTCCGGGTGCGCGTGTCCGAGGAGCGCGGGCCCCCACGAGGCCACCAGGTCGACGTACTCGCGCCCTGCCGCATCCGTCACCGTGGCGCCCGTGGCCGACGCCAGGAAACGCGGTGTCCCCCCGACCGAACCGTAGGCGCGCACCGGCGAGTTCACGCCGCCGGGGATCACCGCCCTGGCAGCGGAGAACAGGTCGTCATTGCGGTCGGTCATGAAAGCTCCTTGCGATGCACGGAGCCGTCCCGGCATCCCTTCCAGGCTAACCGTCGTGCACGGTCTCCGAAGACGTCAGTCGCGCAGCCAGGCCGCAGCCTCGGTCGCCCAATAGGTCAGCACCGCATCCGCGCCTGCCCGTCGGATCGACAGCAGGGATTCGAGCACAGCGGCCCGCCGGTCGATCCAGCCGTTCGCGCCGGCGGCCTCGATCATCGCGTACTCGCCGGAGACCTGGTACGCCCACACCGGAACGCTCACGGTGTCGCGCACCTCCCGCAGCACGTCGAGGAACGCCATCGCCGGCTTCACCATCACGATGTCGGCGCCCTCGGCCTCATCGACGACGGCCTCACGCACGCCCTCGCGGCGGTTGCCGGGGTCGAGCTGGTACGTGCGCCGGTCACCCTGCAGCTGCGAGTCGACAGCCTCACGGAACGGTCCGTAGAAGGCGCTCGCGTACTTCGCGGCGTAGGCGAGGAGAAGCGTGTCGGTGAAGCCCTCGGCATCCAGGGCAGCGCGGATCACCGCGACCTGGCCGTCCATCATGCCGGAGAGCCCGAGGAGCTGCGACCCGGCCCGCGCCTGTGCGAGCGCCATCGAGGTGTACCGCTCCAGCGTCGCGTCGTTGTCGACCGAGCCGTCGGCCGCGAGCACGCCGCAGTGACCGTGGTCGGTGAACTCGTCGAGGCAGAGGTCCGTCTGGACCACGAGTGCGTCGCCGACCTCGGCCGCGAGCGCCGCCGTGGCGAGGTTGAGGATGCCGTGCGGGTCGTCGGCGCCGGAGCCGCGGGCGTCGCGGACCTCCGGGACGCCGAAGAGCATCACACCGCCGACACCCGCTTCCGCCGCCTCCACCGCTGCCGCGCGCAAGGAGTCGATCGAGTGCTGCGCGACACCGGGCATCGAGCCGATCTGCACCGGTTCGGTTAGTCCTTCGCGGACGAACAGCGGGAGCACGAGCTGCCGCGGCTCCAGCGAGGTCTCGCGCACGAGGTCGCGCACGGCCCGAGACCGGCGCAACCGCCTCAGGCGAACATCGGGGTAGCTCACGGTGCGAACTCGTCGGCCGCGTGCGGAAGGGTGAAGTGCGAGACGGCGTCGATCAGTGCGTCGATCGTCTGCCGGTCGGCGACCACCGACACGGGCAGTCCTGCGAGCTGGGCATCCCTCGCCGTCCGTGGGCCGATCGCGGCGAGCAGCGTCTCATCCGGGATCTCCGGGAACTGCTCGCGCACCTGCTGGGCGACCGAGCCGCTGGTGACGAGGATCGCGTTGATGCGGCCGTTCTCGACATCGCGGCGGATGCGCTCCGTCACCGGGACGCCGACCGTCCGGTAGGCGACGACACCGTGGACATCGTGCCCCGCCTCGGAGAGCAGACGGCTGAGCACCGGCTTGGCGATCTCGCTGCGCAGGGCGAGGATGCGGCGCGGTTCCTTCTCGAGTCCGATGAGCTGCCGCGCCATCCCCTCGGCGGAGTTGTCCTGCTCGGGGACGAGCGCGACCTCGTAGCCGACGGCCTGCAGAGCAGCGGCCGTCGTCTCACCGACCGCGGCGATCTTGGTCGATCGCGGCACGATCGCCCGATGGGCGAAGAGGACGTCCACGGTCGTCGCGCTAGTGATCGTGAGCCAGTCGAACTCTCCGGCGGCGAGCTGCGCGAGCGCGGTGTCGAGCGTCGCCTGGTCGGTGGTCGGGGCGAAGTTGATCAGCGGCGCCACGACGGGGACGGCGCCCAGCGCCCGAAGGCTCGCGGCGACGCTGTCGCCCCACGGCCCGCCACGGGGCACCAGAATGCGCCAGCCGTCCAGCGGTCGGTCCTGCTTGATTTCTTCGGAAGTGGTCATGAGGATTGCTCTCGGGATACGAGGCCGGCCGCCCCTTGATCGAGCAGCCGACGGGCAACAGTGAACCCGAACTCGCGCGCTGCGTGCATCGGGTCTGCACCATCGGCAGCATCCGCTCCATTGCCACTGCCGTTCCGACGAATATACTCCCCGTTCAGGTCTTCGGTGACGTCGAGGCCGATCCGGCGCCCACCGTCCGTCGCGTAGACCACCGTTCTGACACGGATCGACGAGCCGTCGACGACGGCGTGCGCGGCCATCGGCGCCTGGCATCCGGCGTCGAGTCCCTGCAGGATCGCGCGCTCCACCGTGATGGCCAGCCGGGTGGCCCTGTCATCGAGACCGGCGAGGGCGTCGAGCAGCTCCCGGGGCGCGTCCGCACGGGTCTCCACCGCGAGCGAACCCTGCCCCGGAGCGGTCGGCCACTCGGCGAGCCCGAGCTCCTCGCGCTGGAGGGGAGTCCTCGCATCGAGCCGCGACAGCCCTGCCGCAGCGAGGATCACGGCATCCAGCTCGCCCGAGACGACCCGCGCGAGACGTGAATCCACGTTCCCCCGGATGTCGACGACCTCCGCACCCGGCGCACGCCGGTGGACCTGGGCGATGCGCCGCGGAGAACCGGTGCCGATCGTGCTGCCGGAACGCAGCTCGTGGAGCGGGACGCCGTCACGGGTGAGGACCACGTCTCGCGGATCCTCCCGTTTCGGCGTCGCGGCGATCACGAGCCCCCCGGGGACTGCGGTCGGCAGGTCCTTGAGCGAGTGGACGAGGAAGTCGCACTCCCCCGCGAGCAGCGCCTCGCGCAATCGCGTGGCGAAGATGCCCTGGCCACCGATCTCGGACAGGGAGGCACGGTTCGTGTCGCCCTCGCTGGTGATCGGGACGAGTTCGACAGGGCGACCGGAGAGCTTCTCGAGCGCGGTCGCGACATGGCCCGACTGCGCCTGCGCGAGCGCGCTGCGACGGGTTCCCAGACGGATGGGGGTGCTCATGGCGCTTACTGGAGGACGTCCGCGATCTCGTCGAACCGGAGCCTGCGCCCCGTGTAGAAGGGCACCTCCTCCTTCACATACATCCGGGCGTCCGTGTAGCGCAGGTCCCGCATGAGGTCGACCAGGTCGGTGAGCTCATCGGCCTCGAGCGGCAGCAGCCACTCGTAGTCGCCGAGCGCGAAGGACGCGACCGTGTTGGCGAGGACGCCGGTGAACGCCGCACCCCGGCGTCCGTGGTCGGCCAGCATCGTGCGCCGCTCCTCCTCCGGAGCGAGGTACCACTCGGGCGTGCGCACGAAGGGGTACAGGCACAGCCAGTCCTTGGGCTCGATACCGCGCAGGAATCCGGGGACGTGTGCGCGGTTGAACTCGGCATCGCGATGGACGCCCATGACGTTCCACACCGGGAGGAGCGGACGCAGGAGCTCGGTGCGGCGCAGGCGTCGAAGGGCCTTCTGCAGCTCTTCCGCGGTGTCGCCGTGCAGCCACACCATGAGATCAGCGTCGGCCTTGAGTCCGGAGACGTCGTAGAAGCCGCGAACGGTCACCCCGGAGTCCTCGATGTACGCGACGATCGTCTCGAGCTCCGTCGACTCGCTCTCCGTCACGGGAACATCGGGATTCCGTCGCCAGACGGCCCAGAGTGTGAAGCCGGACGGGTTCTCAGCGCTCTCTTCGGACATCATGCTCCCCAGTCTGCCTCGTTTGTGCAGGAGCCGCTAATCACCCCAGAAGCGGTCCCGACCTCTCGGAACTCCGCGCGTCAGCGGGAGATCACGCGCGCGATCGCCCAGACCGCACCGCCCACGGCCGCAGCGACGCCGACGGCCGCGGCGATCGCACCGATCGGGTTGCGATCGGCGAACACCCGGGCCTTGGCGGCGGCGCGCGTGGAGGCCTTCTCGAGACGGCGCGGCAGGTTGCCCTTGACCTCGATGGCGGCGAGCGCGGCCTTCAGTTCCGCGCGCGCGGAGGCGACGGGGTCGACGATCCCGGCGGGGACGGCGGTGCGCGGCATCGACTCAGAATTCGTCATCGCCGGCCTCCTTCACGAGTCGGATGTCTTCCGCGACGGCCTGCGCCGGGTTCTGGCGCGCGAGGACCTTGCGGAACTTCAGGATGCCGAGCAGCGCGAACAGCAGCACGGCCAGGATCAGGATGCCGAACACGGCGATCGCCGAGAGCCACACGGGCCACCACGACGAGAGTCCGGCGATCGCGAAGACCAGGATCACGGGCACGGCCCAGAACAGGAAGAACAGCGCGACGAGGAACCAAACGGAGCCGATGCCGGCGTCCTTCGAGGTCCGCGAGATCCACGCCTTGGCGGCGTCGATCTCGGCCTTGACCAGATTCGTGACGAGCTCCGGCAGATCCCCGAGCAGGGTCAGCAGACTGTCGTCGGCACGATCACGGTAACCGCGGGGCATGTCAGGCGCCGGACTTCTTGGGAGCGGACTTGGTCGCCGCGGGCTTCTTGGCCGCAGGCTTCTTGGCGGCGGGCTTCTTGGCGGGCGTGCTCGCCGTCGCCTTCGCGGCCTCGACCGCTTCCTCGGTGGCTTCGGCGAGGTCTTCCGCCGCCTCGCGGCCGGTGGCGATGGCGGAGTCGAGCCGCTGACCCGGGGTGCCGTTGCCGCTGACGGACTTGGCGACCTTCACCACGCCGGTCCAGAGCGCTCCCGGCACGGCAGCGGCCTTGTCGCCGACGAAGCCCTTGACCTTGGTGACCTGCTCCTGCACCGGATCGAGGTTCCACACCTTCAGCCACTGCGTCTTGATCTGTTCGTAGCGCTCACGTCCGGCACGGGTGCCGAGGACGTAGCCCACGCCGAGTCCGACGACGAGTCCGATCTTCCCCTTCATGGGGTCTCCTCACCTTGTTCCGGTTGTCCGGCCAGCTTCGCCCGGCTTGGATCGACCGCAGGCTTCGCGCCCTGCGGCAGGTTCCCAGCGTAACCCCGTATGCCGATTTCGGCATCTATGCGCCGGAGGGTTGACACGGAGAGGTGTCTCAGTCCCACAACAGGGTGCGCCGCAAGCGGTCCGCCTCGTCCCGCGCATCCGGGATCACCTGCGCGAGCCCTGTTCCGGCGAGCCAGGCACCGACCGCAGCGAGGCCGGGAACCGCCTGAACCGCAGCCCGCGCGGCCCGACGCCGGGCCCCGGATCCGATGATCGACGCCGGCTGCGACTGCACGAAACGGCCGCGATGGGAGGCGAGGACGGCCGCGGGGGCGAGGGGGATGCCGAGCAGAGCAGCGGCTTCGCTGCGGGCGAGGTCCGCGGCGTCGGCATCGCTCAGCTCTGCAGTGGCGGCCGGTTCCCCCTGCGCGCCGAACGACACGCGGACGACATGGCGGTCTCCTGCCGCTTCACGCACCCACCCCCATTTCGCGGTCGAGTGTGTCAGCGCCTTGGCCGTGTGGCTGCCCGGCACCGTGAGTACGCCGGTGCCACGCGGGGTGGCATCCAACGCGGGCGCGTCGAGGATCAGGGTGACGATCTCGATCTCGGGCGAGGCCGCCGCCTCCGTCTTCCGGAGATCGGGCACCACCGAGGAGAGGAGTTCCCGCGCCGTGGACTCGGGCGTCGCGATGATGACGGCGTCGGCGGCGAGCTCTTCGACCACCGGAGCAGCGGATTCCACGGCGGCGGCACGCAACTCCGTGACGACCGCGGCCTCGTCGTCGGTGACGGTGGGGAGGTCGACGACGGGCGCAGTCTCCACCTCCACCGTCCAGGCCGCCCCGGCCCGGCGCACGCTGCGCACCCTCACTCCCGTCCGCACGTCGGCGTCGAGGCGTCCCAGATCGGCGGCGAGCGCGTCGACGAGGGCGCTCATGCCGCCGGAGAGTCCTTCGACCGCCGCTCCGGGCGTCTTGTCCGCCGCGCTCGCCGTCGCCGCCCTCGCCGTGGCCGCCTCGTCACGGAGCGACTGCACCGCACCGGAGAGGGAGCCGACGCGGGTGAGCGCGGCGTTGAGACCCGGAGCAGCCACGTCGATGTCGACGTCGTCGGGAGACGCGGAGTAGACGCCGGTGGTGACGGGCGCGACGAGACGGTCGCGCACCTTGGGTCCCATACGCGAGGCGACCAGCTTGCCGAGACTGAGCTGGTGGCCGATCGTGAGGGGCGGCCGGACCCGATCGAGGTAGGCGCGCCAGACGCCCGACCATCCGATGATCCGACGCACGTCGTCCTGGAACGGGTTCGCGGGGATCCCCAGGATCCCTCCGACCGGGAGCGGTGCCGCGCCCACGCCGGGGATGCCGGCCAACCAGGCGGCGCCCGCCTGCGGAGCCACGATGCGATCTGCGAGGCCGAGCTCCTCGACGAAGGCGCGCACGTGTCCGCCCCTGGTCGCATAGCTCTCAGCCCCGGCATCGACGACGACGCCGTCCAGCTCGATCCGACGGATCGCGCCCCCCGGTTCGTCCGCGGACTCGAGCAGGGTGACGCGCATGCCGACCTTGGCGCACTCCCGCGCCGCGACGAGGCCGCCGATGCCGCCACCGATCACGACCACGTGCTTCTGCGCCGCGCGGGCGGCGAGATCGGACGGCTCTGCAGAGGAGGGGTCGGGCGTCATGCCCTCAATTCTCCCACCGGTGCGGATCAGGCCCCGACGGGCTCAGAACTGCCGCGTCCACGCTTGCGGACCTCGCGCAGCACGATCTGCTCGGGGCACACCGTCGAGAGGAAGTCGCCGACGGAGAGCGCGAGCCGTTCACCGACGAGCGAGTAGAGGATGCGGTTGGCGTCGCGGCGCTCGGTGACGAGTCCGGCCTGGCGGAGCACGCTCAGGTGACGGGAGATGGTCGGCCCGCTCGCGGAGAAACGCGAGGCGATCTCGCCGGCCGCGAGTTCCCCCTCTTTCAGATCCTGCAGGATCTGGCGCCGGGTGGGGTGCGCCAGCGCCGCGAAGATGTCGCTCGCGCTGTCGGTCATGGTTGCAATATAGCACCTTTGCTAGATACTCTGTAGCCGCGTAGCTAATTAGCAAAGGAGAAACACCATGCGGGTAGCGATCACGGGCGGCACCGGATTCGTCGGCAGGAACCTCGCCGACCGCCTCGACGACGCGGTCGTGATCTCCCGCCGGAACGGCATCGAGATCACCGACGTGGAGGCCCTGAGTAAAGCCTTCGAGGGGTGCGACGCCGTGGCGCACTGCGCCGGGATCAACCGCGAGATAGACGGACAGACGTTCCGTCGCGTGCACGTCGACGGGACGAGGGCCGTGGTGGAGGCAGCCCGCCGCGCCGGCGTGCAGCGCATCGTCCTCGTCAGCTTCCTCCGAGCACGCCCCGACTGCGGCTCCGGATACCACGAGTCGAAGTGGGAGGCGGAGGAGATCGTCCGCGCCTCCGGCATACCGCACACCATCCTCAAGTCCGGGATGATCTACGGCCCCGGCGATCACATGGTCGACCACGTGACCAAGGCGGTGCGGACACTGCCCTTCTTCTGGACCGTCGGCTACCGCGAACGCACGGCACGACCGGTGCCCGTGGAGGACGCCGTCGACGTCCTCGTCGCCGCTCTCGAAGGCCGCATCGAGGAGCCGACGATCGCGGTCATGGGTGCGGATGAGGTCACACTCGGCGAGGCGATCCGTCGCATCGCCCGTGTCGCCGGACGCCGTCCCGCGTTCCTCCCGGTGCCGACCTGGATCGTGCGGGCGCTGGCCCAGGTGACCGAGTGGACGATGGTCGTCCCGCTCGTGGCGAAGGCTCAGGCACGGATGCTCGCGGAGGGCGTGAGCGAGGCCGCACCGTTCGCCCCCGAGGCACCGATCGGCATCCGCCCGGCCCGGGCGTTCGACGACGAGCGCATCCGCGCGGCGCTCCCGGCCGGGGGCTTCACTCTCGACGACCTGCGGATCATGCGTCGTCTGCGGCGGACTGCTGGCCCTCGAATCGCGTGAATGGTCGCTTTCGCGTCACGGATGCGACACTTCGCGCGACTCGAAAGCCGATCTGATCGTCAGAGGGAGTGCGCCAGCTCGACGATGCGGGTGAGCTGGTCGGGGTCCGTCTCGGGCGGGACGCCGTGTCCGAGGTTGAGGATGTGGGCTCGCGCCGCTCGACCGCGATCGATCACGTCGCGCACATGAGCCTCCAGCACCGGCCACGGGGCGGCGAGGAGCGCAGGATCGATGTTGCCCTGCACCGTGACGTGCGGTCCGAGGATCGCGGCCGCCTCATCGAGGCGCTGTCGCCAGTCGACGCCCACCCCGTCGGCCACGCCGTCGAGGCGCATGTCGGCGAGGAACGGCCCCGTGCCGACGCCGAAGTGGATGGTCGGAAGGCTGATGTCTGCGAGCGCGGCGTGGGAGTGCGGAGCCACGAACGCGCGGTAGTCGGCGGTGCTGAGCGATCCGGCCCAGCTGTCGAACAGCTGCACGACGGAGGCCCCGGCATCCCGCTGGGTCTCCAGGAAGCGACGGGAGACACGCGCCAGCCATCCGGCCAGCCGGTTCCACGATTCCGGGTCGGAGTGCATCATGGCCCGCGCACGCAGATGCTCCTTGGAGGGGCCGCCCTCGACGAGGTAGGCCGCGAGCGTGAACGGCGCACCGGCGAAGCCGATCAGCGGGGTGTCGCCCAGCTCCGCCGTGACGATGCCGACCGCCTCCGCGATGGCCGTGCCGTCCAGGTCGTCCGGATCGATGGCGGTGACACGATCGACGTCGGATGCCGTGCGCACCGGGTCCGCGAACACCGGACCACGCCCGGGCTCGATCTCGACGTCGACCCCGGCCAGACGCAGCGGGATGACGATGTCGCTGAAGAACACCGCCGCGTCCACCCCGTGCCGGCGCACCGGCTGCAGCGTGATCTCGGCAGCGAGATCCGGGGTCAGGCAGGCGTCGAGCATCCGGGTCCCGACGCGCAGGTCACGATACTCGGGCAGCGACCTGCCGGCCTGCCGCATGAACCAGACCGGGGTGCGGGCGGGACGGTCGCCGGCGAGGGCGCGCAGAAGCGGGGCGTCGGTGAGGGCCATGTCCCCATCCTCGCATTCCGCCCTTATGGAGCCGCCGAGTCGGGCCGTGCGACTCCCCGCTCTCCGCGCTCCGGTACAATCGAAACGTGCTGCTGTGTGTGACGGCGAGTCACAAGACCGCCTCCTTCGAACTGCTCGAACGCCTGAGCCGCACCCCCGACGACGTCGCTCCCACTCTCGTGGGCATGACGCCGTGTGTGCAGGGTGCCGTGGTCCTGGCGACGTGCAACCGGTTCGAGGCGTACGTCGAAATGGACGAACCGGTGACCGCAGCCGGTGCGATCGGCGTCGAGGCCGTCATCGAAGCGGTCGAATCCGCGACGGGCATCCCTGCCGCCGAGCTCGACGGTGCCTACGCCGTGCACTCGGGACGCCGCGTCGCCGAACACCTCTTCTCGGTCGCCTCCGGTCTCGAATCCGTCGTCTCCGGCGAGGGCGAGATCGCCGGGCAGGTCCGCCGCGCCCTCACGTCCGCGCGCAAGGGCGGCACAACCTCCCCCGAACTCGAACGCCTCTTCCAGCGTGCGAGCCAGGCGCAGCGCAAGGTCAAGAACGTCACCGCCCTCGGCCGCGCGGGCCGCTCGCTCGTGCGCCTCGCCTTGGAACTCGCCGACAGCCGCATCGCCGACTGGGCCGCCGAGCGCGTGCTACTGGTCGGCACCGGAGCCTATGCCGCGGTCACCCTGGCCACGCTTCGTGAGCGCGGCGCCGTGAACATCTCGGTGTACTCGCCCTCGGGCCGCGCCGAGGTCTTCGCCGCGAAGCACGGCATCCGTCCCATCGCCGCCGACGAGTACGCCCGCACCGCCGCACGCTCGAGCCTGCTCATCACGTGCACCACCGCCACGGAGCCCGTGCTCGGCCCCGAGCACCTGCAGCTTCCGACCGGACCCGCCGCTGTCGGCTGCCCCGTCGGCGCCCACAGCCGGCTCGTGGTCGACCTCGGCATGCCGCGCAACGTCGACCCCGCCGTCGCCTCGCTCGAGGGCGTGGCCCTGCTCGACCTCGAGACCATCCGCCTCCACGCACCGCTCGAAGAGCTCCAGGCGACGGATGCCGCGCGCACGGTCGTCCGCGAAGCCGCCGAGACCTTCCACGTGGTGGGCGCACGACAGAGCGTGACCCCTTCGGTCGTGGCTTTCCGCTCACACATCTTCGAGTTGCTCGAGCGTGAGATCGATCGTGCTCGCGCGCGCGGCGACGAGGACGGCAAGGTCGAGCAGGCTCTGCGCCACCTCTCCGGCGTTCTGCTGCACACCCCGACCGTGCGCGCGCACGAGCTCGCCGCCGCCGGTCGCGCCGACGAGTTCACCGCCGCGCTGTCCGCGCTGTACGGCATCGCACCCGAAGCCGAGACCTCCGCCGCGGACGACGCCGCGACCGCCTGACACGCTCCGGCGCGGGGTGGGACACTGGAGGCATGGCCCTTCACATCACCGGAGACACCGCCGCCGACGACCTGCTCACGAACAACCCGCTCGCCCTGCTGGTGGGGATGCTGCTCGACCAGCAGGTTCCGATGGAGACCGCATTCGCCGGTCCGCTCAAGATAGAGCAGCGCACCGGAGCTGCCGACGCCGCGACGATCGCCCACATGGCGCCGGACGAGTTCCTCGAGGCCTTCAGGCAGACCCCCGCGGTGCACCGGTTCCCCGGATCGATGGCGACCCGCGTGCAGACGCTGTGCCAGACCCTCGTCGACGACTGGGACGGAGACGCCGCCGCGCTGTGGACCGAGGGAGCCCCGTCGGGACCCGAGGTGCTGAAGCGCCTGAAGGCGCTCCCCGGCTTCGGCGAGCAGAAGGCCAAGATCTTCCTCGCGCTCCTGGGCAAGCAGTACGGCTTCACGGGCGAGGGCTGGCGCGAGGCGTCCGCTCCCTACGGCGAGGACGGCTCCTACCGCAGCGTCGCCGACATCGTCTCGCCGGACTCGCTCACGAAGGTGCGTGAGCACAAGAAGGCCATGAAGGCCGCGGCCAAGACAGCGAAGTGAAGCCGACCGGGGATGACGTCGCGGGACTCATCGCCCGCTCCTCCCCCGCGGCCCGCCGTCGGGACGCCGAGACCCTGACCGCGCTCCTGCAGGAGATCACCGGACGCGAACCGCAGACCTGGGGCACGATCATCGGGTTCGGCTCCTGCCACTACCGCTACCCCACCGGCACGGAGGGTGACAGCGGGCTGCTCGGTTTCGCTCCGCGCAAGGCTGCGACGACGATCTACCTGTTCGACGGAGTGGCCGCGCACGCCGAGGCCCTGGCCGAGCTCGGACCGCACACCACGGGCGTCGGATGCCTGTACATCAAGGATCTGGAGCAGATCGACCTCGACGTGCTGCGGGGCATCCTCGAACGCTCACTCGCCTGGGTCGAGGCGGGCGGCACCTCCGAGGTGCAGCTCACCGTCACGGGCTGACCCCCCGCCCCGGTGCTGCGACGCTGCGACGCCCCCTTGATCGTCGACGCCCCCTCTCGTCGCCGAGACCCCCTCCTGCAGCCGTCTGCAGGAGGGGGTCTCGGCGCGGAACGGGGGTCTCGGCGCGTGTGCGGGGGTGGGAGGAGGGACGGGACGGGGACGGGGGTCAGGGGTGCGAGGAGAAGAACGCGCGGAGGTCGGCGGCGAGCAGGTCGGGGCGCTCCAGAGCGGCGAAGTGCCCGCCCTCGTCGAAGCGGCTCCAGTGCACGATGTTCGCGTTGTCGCGCTCGGCGAAGACCCGGATCGTCTGGAAGTCGTCCGCGAACACGGCGACTCCGGTGCGGGCGGTGCTGACGCGCGGCTCTGCCCCTTCCTCGGCGGCGTCTGCCCTGGCGTTCTCGAGGTAGCTGCGCGACATGCCGGACGCCGCGTTCGCGAACCAGTTCACGCTGACCTCGAGCAGGATCTTCTCGAGAGGCACGAGCGAGGTGCCGTTGCCGAACGAGTTGAACAGCTCGCTGTACGCGAGGAGTCCGACCGGAGAATCGCTGATGCCCACCGACACGGTCTGCGGGCGCGAGGAGTTCATGGCGTTGTACCCGCCCACCGACTGGAACCACTGCATGTGCTCGAGGCCGGCGTAGTCCGCGGGCTCCAGCTTCTCGAACTCCGCCGGGTCGCCCGAGGGGAACGAGAACAACTGCAGCACGTGCAGACCGAGGAATCCTTCGGGTTCGCGCAGCCCCAGCTCGCGGGCGACCATCGCCCCGTTGTCGGATCCGTGGATGCCGTAGCTGTCATAGCCGAGCCCCCGCATGAGGCGGTCGTAAGCCTCCGCGACGCGTGCGGTCGTCCACCCTGCCGAAGCGAGCGGCTGTGAGAAGCCGTAGCCGGGCGCATCCGGGATCACGACGTCGAAGGCGTCCTCCGCCCGGCCGCCGTATGCCACCGGGTCGACGAGCCGGTCGATCAGGTCGAGGTAGTCGATCGACGAGCCCGGGTAGGTGTGGGCGAGCAGCAGGGGTGTCGCTCCCTCGTGGGCCGAGCGCACGTGGAGGAAGTGGATCGTCTGACCGTCGATCTCGGTGGTGAAGTGCGGGACGGCATTGATCCGATCCTGGGCGGCGGTCCAGTCGAAGTCGCGCCAAGCGGCGACGGCCTCGCGCAGGTAGGAGTTGGGGGTGCCGGCATCCCAGTCATCCGTCGGCGACGGCTGCGGAAGACGAGTGCGGGCGAGACGATCCTGGAGATCGGCGACCTCGGCAGCGGAGACCGAGACGGTGAAGGGGCGGAAGGTGAGCGTCGTGTTTTCCATATCTCGAAGGTAGAAGGGCATTAGGTTGGATTCGTTCCTAATAAATGACCGACTTTCACGGAGTTCCGATGGCCGATCCGACCGCTCGTCTGCTCGCCCTTCTGGCCCTGCTGCAGACCGGCCCCGAGCGCGCCGGGTCCTACCTGGCCGCCCGTCTCGGCGTCTCGGCGCGCACCATCCGGCACGACATCGAGCGGCTGCGTGACCTCGGGTATCCGGTCGACGCCACGCGCGGATCCATCGGCGGATACCGCCTGGGGGCCGGCGGGAAGCTTCCTCCGCTGCTCCTCGACGACGAAGAGGCGGTGGCGGTCACGGTCGGGCTCCGCGCCGCGGCCGGCATCGCAGGGGTCGCGGAGTCGGGCGCCCGGGCCCTCGCCAAGCTCGAGCAGGTTCTGCCGTCGCATCTGCGTCCCACGGTGGACGCCCTCCGCACCAGCGTCGACCGCGCTCCGGAGAACAACGACACCGACGCCCCGGATCCCGAGGTGGACGCCGCATCGCTGCAGGCCATCGCGCGCGCGATCCGCAACGAGGAGTGGTTGCGCTTCGAGTACGAAGGGGCGCCCGTGCTGGTCGAGCCCTATCGGCTGCTCACCTGGCATCGGCGCTGGTACCTGGTTGCGCGCGATCCGCACACTGAGGAGTGGGGCACCTACCGCGTCGACTGGATGGAGCTGCGGATGCCGACCCACCGGCGCTTCGACCCGCAGCCGCTGCCCGGGGGCGACTACACGGCCTTCGCGATGCGGACCATCGCAGTGAGCGGGTGGATCGTGCACGCCCGACTACGGATCGACGCCCCGGCGGAGGCCGTGCTCGACCGGATCCATGCCGCGGTCGGTGTGGTCGAACCGATCGACGAGGAGCACTGCATCCTCGTCACCGGCGCGGACAGCCTCGACACGGTCGCCGCCTACATCGGGATGCTCATGATGGACTTCACGGTCGAGAGTCCGCCCGAGCTGATCCCCCGCCTCCAGCTGCTGTCCGAGCGCTACGCGCGCGCGGTGGCCGGCAGCTGATCTCTCCCCCTCCGTGCCGAGACCCCGGCTGATCGTCGAGACCCCCGCCTGCTGACGTCAGCGGGCGGGGGTCTCGGCGGGGCGCGGGGGTCTCGACGATCCGGGGGTCTCGACCACCAGGCCCGGAAGTCAGGTGGGCAGGTGACCCGAGGGTCAGGCGCCGCGCAGACGCTCCGCGAGGTACGCGTGCAGCTGGTCGATCGAGACGCGCTCCTGCGCCATGGTGTCGCGATCGCGCACGGTCACGGCACGGTCGTCGAGCGAGTCGAAGTCGACCGTCACGCAGAACGGGGTGCCGATCTCGTCCTGACGACGGTAACGGCGACCGATCGCCCCCGCGTCGTCGAAGTCGACGGCCCAGGAGCTGCGGAGCGTGTCGGCGACCTCACGCGCGAGAGGCGACAGCTTCTCGTTCCGCGACAGGGGCAGCACCGCGGCCTTGACGGGCGCGAGGCGCGGGTCGAGCTTGAGCACGGTGCGCACGTCGGTGCCGCCCTTAGCGTTGGGCACCTGCTCCTCGCGGTAGGCATCGACGAGGAACGCCATCATCGCGCGGGTGAGGCCGAACGACGGCTCGATCACGTACGGGGTGTAGCGCTCGCCCGTGGCCTGGTCGAAGTAGGTCAGGCTCTGCCCCGACGCCTCGCTGTGGCTGGACAGGTCGTAGTCGGTGCGGTTGGCGACGCCCATGAGCTCGCCCCACTCCTTGCCCGCGAAGCCGAACTTGTACTCGACGTCGATCGTGCCGGCCGAGTAGTGCGCACGGTCGTCTTCCGGCACGTCGAACTGGCGCATGTTCTCGGGGTCGATGCCCAGATCGATGAACCAGTTCCAGCAGGCCTCGACCCAGTGCTCGAACCACTGCTGTGCGTCGGCGGGCGGCGTGAAGAACTCGATCTCCATCTGCTCGAACTCGCGCGTGCGGAAGATGAAGTTGCCCGGCGTGATCTCGTTGCGGAACGCCTTGCCCACCTGGCCGATGCCGAACGGCGGCTTCTTGCGGCTCGCGGTGAGCACGTTAGAGAAGTTCACGAAGATGCCCTGCGCGGTCTCGGGTCGCAGGAAGTACAGGCCCGACTCATCGTCCACGACGCCGAGGTAGGTCTTCACCAGGCCGGAGAACGCCTTGGGCTCCGTGTACTGCCCCTTGGTGCCGCAGTTGGGGCAGGGGATGTCGGCGAGGCCGTTCTCGGCCTTGCGCCCCTTGCGCGCCTCGAAGTCCTCGATGAGGTTGTCGGCACGGAAGCGCTTGTGGCACTGCAGGCACTCGACCAGCGGGTCGGTGAAGGTCGCGACGTGACCCGAGGCCTCCCACACGCGCTTGGGGAGGATGATGCTGGAGTCCAGGCCGACCATGTCGCCACGGCCGCGCACGAACGTCTGCCACCACTGACGACGGATGTTCTCCTTGAGCTCCGTCCCGAGGGGGCCGTAGTCCCAGGCCGACCGAGAACCGCCGTAGATCTCACCCGCTTGGAACACGAACCCGCGGTGGCGGGCGAGGGCGATGACCTTGTCGAGGCGGGACTGTTCGGCCATGGTGGCTCCAATGGTCGGATGCGGGAGGAGACCCGTGAACACGGGCACCCCATTCTATCCGTCGCCCCGTGGCGACCCTGGCCCCGACGGCCGCACGGGAGTAGCGTCCTGACATGAGCACTGCAGCGCGAGATCAGCGGGCCCGCAACGAAGACACCCGCTTCTTCGGCCAACCGTGGGCTCTGGTGCACATCTTCGGCGTGGAGATGTGGGAGCGCTTCAGCTTCTACGGCATGCAGGGCATCCTGCTCATCTACCTGTACTACTCGGTCTCGCAGGGTGGCCTCGGCCTCCCCGAAGCCGTCGCCGGCGGGATCGTCGGCGCGTACGGCGGCGCGGTCTACCTGTCGACCATCCTGGGCGCCTGGCTCGCCGACCGCCTGTTCGGGTCCGAACGGGTGCTCTTCGTCAGCGCGATGGTGATCGTGGCCGGCCACGTCGCCCTCGCCCTGCTCCCGGGCTTCGTCGGCGTGGGCGTCGGCCTGGTGCTCGTCGCGCTCGGCTCCGGCGGCCTGAAGGCGAACGCGACCTCGGTCGTCGGCAGTCTCTACACCCCGGAGGATCCCCGCCGGGACGCGGGCTTCTCGCTGTTCTACCTGGGCATCAACCTCGGCGCGTTCCTGGGCCCGATCCTGACCGGCATCCTGCAGTCCTCCCTCGGTTTCCACTTCGGTTTCGGACTCGCGGCCCTGGGGATGACCTTCGGTCTCGTCCAGTACTCGTTCGGGCGTCGCGCCCTGCCCGCCTCGGTCCGCGAGGTGCCGAACCCGCTCCCGACGTCCCGCTACCCTCTCGTCGGGATCATCGCGGTCGTCGCCGTCGCCCTCATCGCCGTCCTGGTCCTGACCGGGCTGATCCGCGCAGACAACCTCGCGACCCTGGTCATCGGTGGCACCGTGATCGCCGCCGTCGCCTATTTCACCGTCATCCTGTCCAGCCGTCGCATCGACACCACCGAGCGCTCGCGGGTGTGGGGGTTCCTGCCGCTGTTCGTCACCAGTGTCGCGTTCTGGTCGCTGTACCAGCAGCAGTTCACGGTCCTGACCGTCTACTCGGACAAGCGCCTCGACAGGAACCTGTTCGGCTGGGAGATGCCCGTCTCGTGGGTGCAGTCGATCAACCCCGTCTTCATCATCATCCTGTCGGGAGTGTTCGCCGCGATCTGGACCCGACTCGGAAAGCGCCAGCCCTCGACACCGGTGAAGTTCGGACTGGCCGCGATCATCATGGGATCGGCGTTCCTGCTGTTCCTGCCGTTCGCCGGAGGGGGCGAGAACTCCACGCCGCTGCTGGCGATCGTCGGGATCCTGTTCGTCTTCACGGTCGCCGAACTGCTGCTGTCACCGGTCGGGCTCTCGGTGGCCACCAAGCTCGCGCCCGCCGCGTTCCACACGCAGATGGTCGCGCTGTTCTTCCTGTCGATCGCCCTCGGCACCGCGATCTCCGGATGGCTGGTGCAGTTCTACAACCCGGATGACGAGGTGCCGTACTTCTCGATCCTCGGTGGCATCGCCATCGTCGTCGGGATCGGCCTGCTGCTCAGCGTGAAACCCGTCCTGAAGCTCATGCGCGGGGTGCGCTGATCGCGCCGCCGCGGAAGGCGGTCAGGCCGTGAAGAGGTAGCCGCGCGCGTTGTCGTAGCCGGCGACCTTCAGTCCGCTGCCGAGCAGACCTTCCATCTGGGCCCGCAGACGGAGCCGCCACTCGTGTGCGGCCGCCGGATCCGAGATGCGCAGCGCCTCGATGTCCGCCGGGATCTCCAGGGTCTCGACGACCTCGTCGTCTGCCGGCGGCTTGGCGATGTCGGCGAGGGCCCACTCGACATCGAGCCGGTCGCTCTCGTCACCCGCGTCCCCGCCGCCGAAGATCCCGTAGCGGTTCACCGAGTATCCCGTCGCCCGTGCGCCGAGCACCGTGAAGAAGAAATGCGCGTTGCGCGCGACCAGCGGATCGAACACCCAGGTGATCCGACCGACGTCGCGGGAGAACGCCCACTGACGCTGGTGCTCCTTGAGCTCACGCCCCCAGCCGCGACCCCGATACTCGGGGAGCAGGGCCGTGATGTGCGAGTGCATCGCCCGCCGGGCGGGTTCGCCGAAGAACGCGATCGATGCCCCGACCATGCGCTCCTCGTCGCCCTCGCCGTCGAAGAAGCCGACGACGTAGTTGCCCGACTGCTGCAGGGCGCGCAGGGTGCCGGCATCCACCACGCGCTGCGGACCCCGGATGGAGTCGAGCAGGCCCTGCGCGTCGAGGATGAGTTCAACGGTGTCGAGGTCACGGATGGTTCGCACGCACCCAGTCTGCCCCTCGTCGGCCCGTTCGAGGAATCGACGGGCCCGGATCAGCGATAAGGGAAGGCCTCCCCGCCACCCGCCGCGAGCGCTTCCGCGACGATCCGGAGGTGTGCTTCGGCCATCTCCGGCGGCAGCGGCGGCAGGATCTCGTCCCAGAAGGCGAGCACGGCGCCGCGGCCCTGCATCATCCCCGCCGGGCGTCCCATCGCCCACAGATGCATGTGCGCGGAGCCGTCGTTCCAGCGACCGAAGTGGCAGCGCGCGACCCCAGGGACGCTCTTGACGGCCTGGGAGACCCGCTGCATCAGCGGACCCAGCGCGGCGAGCACGTCGTGCGGGGCGTTCTCGAGCAGCCAATGCTCGCGCGGCGCGACCCCGCCGATGAACGGCAGACCGCCGACGTCCCATCCGGCACGCACTTGCCACAGCTCGTCGTGCCAGATCGTGTGCACGCTCGGACCGCAGTGCCCGCACTCGCCCGGGTCGATCTCTCCTCCGCGCGGCTTCTCCGGCACGAGCATCGGTTCGAGCGGACGCATCGTGATCGTCTCGAAGGCCCAGGGCAGACCCTCGGCGATCGCGGAGGCGTCGAGCACCTCGCCGATCGGGAGCCGGCGGTGGTATGCGGAGTCGGCGGGGTGCTGGTCGAAGGCGGCGTCATCGCTCATCCGCCCATGCAATCACGAACGGCGGAGCGTGCTCACACCTTCCTCAGCGCGTCCCGATCGAGTTGAGAGGCGGAGGTGAGCCCCGCCAGCCCGAGGGTGATGTCGATCTCGGCGAGCACGTTGCGCACGACCTCGCGCACACCCACCTCCCCGGCGATGCCGAGGCCGTAGGCGTAGGGACGGCCGAGAGCCACGACCGTCGCGCCGAGGGCGAGGGCGATCACGGCATCGGCGCCGCCCCGCACCCCCGAGTCGAAGACGATCGGCACCCGGCCCGCGACACGCTCCGCGATCTCGGGCAGCACGTCGAGCGTCGGCACCGAGCGATCGATCTGACGGCCGCCGTGGTTCGAGATCCAGATCCCGTCCATCCCCGCATCGAGCGCCGCCTGGGCATCGTCGGGGTGCACGATCCCCTTGAGGATGATCGGCAGACTCGTCCACTCGCGTGCTTTCGCCAGGTCTTCCCCCGTGAGGGCAGGAGTGGAGAACACGTCGAGGAACGTCTCGACCGCAGCCCGCGGCAACGGCGAGCGGAGGTTGTCGCGCAGCGAAGCTCCGCCGGTGAGCGGCGCCCCCTTGCGGGCGATCGTCAGGGCCGCGGCCACCGCCCGAGGTGTGACGCGGACGCCGGGCGCATCGCCCTTCGGCGCGGCGGCGCGCTCGCGCACCAGCTGCTGGAACGCCGGATCACTCGTGTACTGCGCGATCCCCATCCCGCGGGTGAACGGCAGGTACGCGAGATCGAGGTCGCGGGTGCGCCAACCGAGCAGGTGCGTGTCGAGGGTGATGACGATCGCTTCGCACCCGGACTCCTCGGCGCGGGCGAGCAGCGAGCGGTTGAGGTCGTCCGACGCCGACCAGTAGAGCTGGAACAGCCGGGAGCCGTGCGGTGCGGCATCCGCCACCTCCTCCATCGGGAAGGAGGCCTGGTTCGAGAGCGTGTACGGGACACCGAGGGATGCCGCGGCACGCCCGACCGCGAGGTCGGCCTCCGCGTGGGCCATCTCCATCACCCCGAGCGGGGCGAGCAGGAGGGGCGTCGGGCGCATCCGTCCCAGGAACTCCACGCCGAGGTCGCGGGTCGAGACGTCACGGAGCGGCCTCGGCCAGACCTGCCAATGGTCGAACGCGCGACGGTTGGCCGTCATGGTGCGCTCGGAACCCGCGCCACCGGCGATGTACGCGAACGCTTCGGCGCTCAGCGCCTTGCGGGCCGCCGCCTTGAGGGCCACGGGGTCGATCGGCACCGCGGGCTTCGTCCCGCTGATGCCCGCGCGGTAGATGTCGGACTGGGTACGCCGGGAGATGCCGCGGTGGGCGGCGGGATCGTCCGGAGCGACGCTGCTCGTGACCATGCCCACATGCTAACCAGCGCCGGACGGCCCCGCATCGTCCGATCGCCGATAGCCTGAGCCGGTGGGTGCGAGCGACGACAGAGCCAGGAAGCGTCTCTCCCGCACCCCGCCGAAGTGGGCGATCGTCGCGGTCCTCGCGTTCGCCGGCCTGTGCTCGTCGTTCATGTTCACGCTCGTCGTCCCGTTGCAGGCCGAGCTGCCGCAACTGCTGAACGCCTCCCGCGAGGACACCACCTGGGTCGTCACGATCACGCTGCTCGTCGCCGCGGTCGCCACTCCCATCTCCGGCCGCTTGGGCGACATGTACGGCAAACGCCGGGTCGTGGTCGCCCTGCTCGCGCTCCTCATCCTCGGCTCCGTGATCGCCGCGGTCTCCGGCTCGATCGTGGGCGTGATCATCGGTCGCGCGCTGCAGGGTGCCGTGACGGGTGTGGTCCCGCTCGGCATCGCCATCATGCGCGACGTACTGCCGCCCGAGCGGCTCGGCACCGCCGTGGCCCTCATGAGCGCGACCATGGGCGTGGGTGGTGCCATCGGGATGCCCGTCGCCGCCCTCCTCGCCCAGAACGCCGACTGGCACATGCTGTTCTGGCTCGCGGCAGCGCTCGGCGTCGTCGGCCTCGCCCTCGTTCTCATGGTGATCCCGGAGGACGTGCTCCGCTTCCCCGGCCGACTCGATGTGGTCGGCGCCATCGGTCTCGCGATCGGCCTCACCGGAATCCTGCTCTTCGTCTCGCGAGGCGCGCAGTGGGGATGGACCTCGCCGCTCACGCTCACCTGCATCCTCGGCGGAGTCGCCGTCCTCCTGGTCTGGGGCTGGTACCAGCTGCGCACCAAGGACCCCCTGCTCGATCTCCGGGTCGCCGCCCGCCCGGCCGTGCTGTTCACGAACATCGCCGCGATCGGCATGGGGTTCGCGCTCTTCGCCTCGAACGTGACGTTCCCTCAGCTGCTCGAGATGCCGACGGTCGGCGGCGCGGGCTTCGGGCTCGACATGCTGGCGGCGTCGCTCGTGATCATGCCGGCGGGGCTCGTGATGATGGTCATCTCACCGCTCTCGGGCTGGCTCGAACGCACCGTCGGCCCGCGCCCACTGTTCACGGTCGGCGCCGGCGCGATCGTGCTCGCCTACGTCTTCGTCCTGCTCTGGTCCTCCGAGGTGTGGCACATCTTCGTGGCCAACATCTTCATCGGCATCGGTATCGGATTCACCTTCGCCGCGATGCCGATGATCATCATGCGCTCGGTGCCGGCGAACGAGACCGGGGCGTCCAACGGGCTGAACGCCCTGTTCCGCTCGGTCGGAACCTCGAGCGCCTCCGCCGTGATGGGCGGTGTGCTCGCGGCGATGAGCATCGATGTCGACGGGGTCGCCGTCCCCACGCGAGCCGCCTTCGAGGTGTGCTTCTGGCTCGCGATCGCGGCCGGCGTGATCGCCGTGGTGCTCTCGCTCTTCATCCCGAAGCAGCGCAGCTCCGAGCAGCATCCGTCCCTGCCCGGCTGAGCACGGCGCGACGCCGCACATCCGCGACGTGAACCGGCTCAGATCCTCCGGTAGGTGATGTGGGTGACCAAGGAGGTCGCGCGCACCGACACCCGTTCGAGCCGCTGCGGAGGCACCCCCTCGAAGACGCGCTCCCCCGCCCCGATGATGCACGGCGTGATGTGCAGGCGCAGCTCGTCGAGGAGACCCGCCGTGAGGAACTGGTTCACGGTGCGCGGCCCGCCGGCGATCGAGATGTCCTGCTCCCCCGCGGCATCCCGGGCGAGCTCCAGTGCCCTTTCGATGCCGTCGGTGATGAAGTGGAAGGTCGTGCCGCCCTCCATCTCGATCGGCTCGTGCGGATGATGCGTGAGCACGAAGACGGGGTTGTGGTACGGCGGGTTCGGACCCCACCAGCCACGCCAGTCGCGATCCCATTCCCCCCGCACCGGGCCGAACATGTTGCGGCCCATGATGGTCGCCCCCGAGGTGACGATCGCGTCGACCTCGGCCTTGTTCTCCTCGTACGCGTCGAACATCCAGTTGTGCAGCCAGGAGTCGTCGACATCGCCGAACGGTCGCTCCTCCGTCTGGTTCAGACCGGTGGCATAGCCGTCGGCCGAGACGGCGAGGTCGCTGAAGATGATGCCCATGCGTGACTCCTCCTCGGATGCGGACGCCCTCCGGTCTACGCGAACCGAGGCCGTCCGTCAACGGGTGATCGTGCGGGGGTCGGGGTCGTCTGCGCGCGGAGGGCGCAGCCGATCCGGGATCGGCCAGGCCAGCACGAACTGCGCGGTCGCCGGACGGGTCATGTCGCCGAAGTCGTCGATCTTCACCACGATCCGCCCCGGCACACCGTCCTCGTCGGGAGTCACCTCGAGGAGGCGCACGCGCAGCGGACGGTCGTCCTCACCGTCCAGCATCCACGGATCCGCGAGCCACGCGATCCCGTGCTCCTCCAACGCGGCCTCGGCATCGAGCCATTCGGCGGGAGCACCGACACGGCGTCCGAGCACGTCGACAGCCACCCACTCGTCTCCGGCAGGGTGGATCCATCCGAGCAGCTCGCCGTCGTCGCGGCGGTGCGGGGTCCAGTCAGATCGTGGCATCCCTCGATGCTAGCGACGTGCCGTGCGCGTCAGTGCGTGTACTCCATGAGTTCGACACCGAGCACGCGGAAGGCGTCGTGCGCACGAAGCCGGTGCGTGATCGAGAGGTCGTCGAAGCAGACGATGAGCGAATAGGCCACCCCGGCGCGAGGGCCGGCGAGCACACCCGCCTCCGCACGCACCCCTCGGTCGCGACCGGTCTTGTTCACGAACAGCAGGCCGTGCGCATCGTGATCGTGCGCGAACGGATCGAGGCCCGTGGAGGCCGCGACCAGGCTCAGGTCCTGGTTCAGGCTCAGCCACTCCGACACCTGCGCGCTGACGGCGGCGTCGACGACCTGCGAGTTCACCAGCGCCGAGAACAGCCCGGCGAGTTCACGCGCCGAACCGACGGCGACCTGCGGAGCGTCGTCGGGGCCACGACGGTCGCGAAAACGGTCGAGCAGCGCCGTGCGGCGGAGCCCGAGGGACTCGATGCGCTCGCGCACCCGTTCGTGCCCGACCTTCTGCAGCAGTGCGTTGACCGCGATCGGGTCGCCCGCGGTCGCCGCCAGCACGGCGAGGTCTTCCAGCGGAAGCGCCGGGGCATGCAGGTGTCGCCAGAGCCCCGAGGTCTCCACGGCATCGACGTTCTCCCGCTCGACGATCTCGAACGGATCCAGCGCACCGCTCTGGAAGCCCGCGGCCACCTCGATGAGCAGCGGGACCACGCCGAGCCCCGCGACGGGCATGGTCACATGGTCGTCACCGGCCAGGACGTGCACATGATTGTCGAGGTCGACGACGTGTACCGAGACCTGCGCGCCGGAGTCCGCCAGCCCCTCCAGCGATCGGAGCGTGGCGGTGAACGACCGTCGCCCGGCGGCTGCGCGCCGAGGGAGTCGACGGCTGGTGCGCTGCGAGCGGCGACCGCCGGACGACTCCGGGGCACCCCGCAGAGACTCGGGGACCGAGGAGTTGCGGAACCCATCACCAGGCTCGAGAGCGCCCACGCTGATCCTTAAGGGGGGTGGATTTGCGGGATACCGAGGGAAGACGCTCCCCAGCGGCAGGGCTATCGTAACCCCACCGCTGGGGGATGCTTCACAGAGTGTGACGTTTGGTCACCAGATGGTCACCCGCGATGCCGCGGGCAGCCAGAGGGCGTCGGTGTCGGACACCCCGAACGCCTCGTAGAAGGCATCGATGTTGCGCACGATCTGGTTGCAGCGGAACTCGTTCGGCGAGTGCGGGTCGATCGTCAGCAGCCGCAGGGTCTCGGCGTCACGGCTCTTCTGCTGCCACACCTGCGCCCAGGAGAGCAGAAGTCGCTGCACGCCGGTGTACCCGTCGATCACCGGTGCCTCCGCACCGTCCAGCGACAGCTCGTACGCCCGGAGCGCGATGCCGAGACCGCCGAGGTCGCCGATGTTCTCACCGATCGTGAGGGCGCCGTTGACGTGATGCTCGGCGTCGAGGCCCTCTGGAACGAGCGCGTCGTACTGGGCGATGAGAGCCTTGGTGCGCTCTTCGAACGCCGAGCGATCCGCATCCGTCCACCAGTCCTGCAGTCGGCCGTCGCCGTCGTAGCGGCTGCCCTGGTCGTCGAAGCCGTGGCCGATCTCGTGACCGATGACCGCGCCGATGCCGCCGTAGTTCGCGGCCGCATCACGACCGGCGTCGAAGAACGGGTACTGCAGGATCGCCGCGGGGAACACGATCTCGTTCATGGACGGGTTGTAGTACGCGTTGACCATCTGCGGCGGCATGTGCCACTCGGTGCGGTCGATGGGCGTGCCGACCTTGTCGACGTTGCGATCGTGCTCGAAGATCGATGCGCGGCGCACGTTGCCGAACAGGTCGTCCCGGTCGATCTCGAGGCTCGAGTAGTCACGCCACACCTCGGGATGCCCGATCTTCGGCGTGAAAGAGTCGAGCTTGGCGAGCGCGCGCTCACGGGTCTCCGCGGTCATCCACTCGAGGTCGGTGATGCTCCGGCGGTAGGCCTCGATGAGGTTCGCGACCAGCTCGTCCATCGCGGCCTTCGCCGTCGGCGGGTAGTGCCGCTCGACGTACACCTTGCCGATCGCCTCGCCGAGGGCCCCCTCGGCGAGCGAGACGCCGCGCTTCCAGCGCTCGCGCATCGTGGGGACACCGGTGAGCTCGGTGCCGTAGAACGAGAAGTTCTCCTGCACGAGATCGTCGGTCAGGTACGGCGCCGCGGCGTGCACGACCTTCGCCCGCAACCACGCCTTCCAGTCGTCGAGACGCTCCGGGGTCAGCAGCGAGCCGAGGCCCTCGAAGAAACTCGGCTGCGACACGACGACCTCGTCGAACGCGGCGGGGTTCGACGGCGAGACCGCTTCACGCCACGGCGTGAGATCGACACCGGCGAGCTCCTGGAGCTCGTCCCAGGTCTTGAGGTTGTAGGTCGCGACCGCATCGCGGCTGCGCACGTTGTCCCAGTGATGACCCGCCAGCTCGGTCTCGAGCGCGATCGCCCGGTCGGTGTTCTCCGCCGCCTGCGGGACGCCCGCGAGCGCCAGCAGTCGCTCGAGATGGGCACGGTAGGCGGCGCGGGTGTCGGCGAAGGTGTCGAGGCGGAAGTAGCTCTCGTCGGGGAGCGACAGACCTGCCTGCACGAGCACAGGGAGGTAGCGCTCGGGGTCGCCGGGATCGCCGTCGACGTAGAGTCCGATCACGGATGCACGACCGTCGCGGTCGTACGCGCCGACGGTGCGCAGGAACGCCGGGATGCCGTCGATCGCGTCGATCTCGGCCAGCGTCCCGGCGAGCGGGGCGACACCGGCGGCATCGATCCGCTCGGTGTCCATGAAGCTCGCGAACAGGTCGCCGATCTTGCGGGCGAGAGTGCCCTCCGCCGCGTCCTGCGACTCCTCGACGATCGCACGCACGTCTTTCTCCGCCTGCTCGGCGAGGAGGTGGAAGGAGCCCCAGCGCGCCTTGTCGCCCGGGATCTCGGTGCGGGCGAGCCAGGCGCCGTTCACGTGGCGGTAGAGGTCGTCCTGCGGGCGGATGTCGGAGCTGAACTCATCAAGGGCGAGGCCCACGGGAAGAACGTCAGTCATGCGCCCCAGCCTATGACGCCCCTCCCCCACCGCGTCGAGGCGGGCCCGTCCGCCTTCACCATCCGGTCTGCAACAGGGACTGGACGATGATCGCGGCGACGACCTGCACCGCCAGCAGCCAGCGGCGCGCCCGCTCGTCGAAGAGCGCCAGACCGATCGTGATCCAGGGCACGAACGGCAACCAGATGCGCTCCACCTCCGCCCGGCTCATGTTCGACAGATCGGCCAGGAGCACCATGAGCACCCCGGCGGCGCAGAGCAGCAGCACGATGGTGCGCGGTTCCCATCCGCGCCCTGACTCGGTTCGGAGTTCCGGAACCTGACGCCGCTCTCGTGGTCCGCGGATCGCCCACGCCCCGACTGCGGCGAAGGCCGCACCGATCGCCGGCCCCGCGCTGACCGCGAACGCGGCGATGTTCCCCCACAGCCAGTACGCGGGCGGTCGGCGCGATGCCACCCCATCCCAGTAGCGCTGCTGCAGCACCGGGAACGCCTCCCACCAGGCGAAGCCGAAGACCGCGAACGCCCCCACGACAGCGATCGCCGAGACCGCGGCGATCGGCAGCGGGATCCACGACCTCCCCGCCACCAGCACGGCGACCGCGAGCACCCCCAGCAGGGGGAGGCCGTACGAGAGCATCACGCAGTATCCGAGCAGGAGGCCGGCCCCGACCGACCACGCGATCCGCGCGACACCACCCGCACGCGTCGCGAGCGCCAACAGACAGATGCCCCACGCGGCGACAGCCATGAACATGCCGTCGCCCGAGACCGCCACCCAGATCGCCGCGGGGGTGAACACCAGGAACGGAGCCGCGCGACGGGCGAGGTCGGCCGCCCCGAGGGCCCGCAGGGTGATCAGCACCGCCACCACGGTCGTGGCACCCAGGAGCAGGACCACGAATCCGGCGGCGAGCGCGCTCCCGAGCCCCATCCGCACCAGGACGACGAAGAAGAGCAGGGCTCCCGGGGGATGGCCGGCGATGTGCACGGGCCAGTTGTCCTCATGCGCGTAGGGGATCCGCTCGATGTACTCGCGAAGCGTGGCCCCGAAGTCGTCGACCTCCCGTGCGGTCCCGAGGTACTCGTACCGGTGGTCGAGGATGGTGCCGATGCCGTCGAGCCCGTCCACCGTGGCGAGCGCGAACAGCCACAACGCGGACCCCGCGAACGCGAGCAGCAGCAGCCGCCCCCACCGGACCGAGGAGGCGAGCCGCGGACCCCAGATCACGCCGGCCACACCGAGCAGCACCGCCAGGGGCGTCCCCGGTCCGACTCTCGGCGCCCACTCCGCGTGCAGCGGCGGGAACGACTTGACGCGCACGTTCCATCCCGTGAGCGCCGGGATCAGGACCGCGGCCGCGATGAGCGCGACGGCCGCGACCGTCCCCCAGACGGCGAGACGCGGCCCCGGACGCGTCGCGGCACCCGCCATCAGACGTCCGCCCCCGTGCGAAGCGAGGCATGCGCGAACTCACGCACCCCCTCGTCGAAACCGACCTGCGGTCGCCACCCCAGCTCTCGAGCGATGCGATCCGCCGAGGCCGTGATGTGGCGCACGTCGCCCGACCGGAACTCCGCCGTCCGCACCGGCGGCGGCCCTCCGAATGCCGCGGCGAGCGCGTCGGCGAACTCCCCGATCGTGTGCGGGACCCCGGTGGCCACGTTGAACGCCCGCGTGGTCCCGCGCTCCACACGATCCGTCCACTCGAGGGCGGCGATGTTGGCGCGTGCCACATCCCGGACATGGATGAAGTCGCGTCGCTGCTGCCCGTCCTCGAACACGCGGGGGGCCTCGCCCCGCTCGAGGGCCGAACGGAAGATCGATGCCACTCCTGCGTACGGCGTGTCCCGGGGCATCCCCGGCCCGTAGACGTTGTGATAGCGCAGCAGCGCCGCCCGCCCTCCGTCATAGGCCCACGTGCGGGCCAGCAGTTCCTGTTCGAGCTTGGTCGCCGCGTAGGCGTTGCGCGGATCGCAGGGCTGCTCCTCGGGGATCGAGGTCGGTCGGAGGGGCTCCCCGGTGTGCGGCGACCGCGGCTCGAAGCGACGCGACTCCAGATCGGCCCGGCTCCGCGGTGCGGGCTGCACGAGACGATCCCCCTCCCGGTACAGCCCCTCGCCGTAGACGACCATCGACGACGCGAGGACGAGGCGTTCGATCCCGGCCTCCGCCATCGCCGAGAGCACCACCGCCGTGCCGAGCGAGTTCGAGCCCACGTAGTCGGGGGCATCGTGGATGCTGACGCCGAGTCCGACCTTCGCCGCCTGATGACAGACCGCGTCGACCCCGCTCAACGCCTGGCGCACGGCGTCACGGTCGCGCACATCGGCGGCGACGAACTCGACCTCGCTTCCCCCTTCCGGCTCGGGGGCGGAGCTGCCGTGCACGTCGGGGCGCAGGGAATCGAGGATTCGAACCCGCCAGCCCGCGGCGATCGCCTCATCGACGATCGCGGAGCCGATGAATCCGGCTCCGCCGGTCACGAGCAGAAGTCGGCTCATGCTCGTGCCCCGATCAGCGCCGCGACCACCTGGGGCGCCAGGCGCTCGGGCGGCTCGTACCCCGGAGGGATGGCGGCGATGATCGCTGCGACAGCCGCGCTCAACCGCGGCTGCGCCTGTGCCATCACGGCGAACACGCGTTCCGCGGTGGCCGAGGTGTCATCCTCCGTCTCGCCGTGCTCGGTGTCGGTGTCGGTCACGATCGCGAGGTTCACGTGCGCGAACCCGAGCTCCGCGGCGAGCGCCGCCTCGGGCAGCTGGGTCATGTTGACCAGGGCGGCTCCCATCGCGCGGTGCCAGTCGGCCTCGGCGGCCGTCGCGAACCGCGGTCCCTGCACCACGACGCTGGTCCCCGCGGGGTGCACGCGTTCCCCCTGGTCACGGAGCACCCGGAACGCGATCTCGCGCAGATCCCGGTCGTAGGGCTCCGCGAACGGCAGATGCTGCACACCGGCGATCTCGATGTCCCCGTCGAAGTAGGTGTCGGCCCTGCCGTGCGTGCGGTCGATGAGCTGATCGGTCAGCACGAAGTCACCGGGCGCGAGCGATGACGCCAGCCCACCCACCGCGTTGGTCGACAGCAGCACCCGTGCCCCGAGCCGCCGAAGCCCCCACAGCAGCGCCCTGGCGTTGACCCGGTGCGGCGGCACCCGATGCCCCTCCCCGTGCCGCGGCGCGAACGCCACCGCGCGTCCGTGCAGCCGGCCGACGACGATCTCGGGAACGACTCCCCACGGTGAGTCCGACGCGGGAAGGACTCGTCTGTCCCCGAGGTCGAGCGCTTCGAAACCCGATCCTCCGATCACGGCGAACTCGATCCGGCCCGGCTGCGCGTCAGTCATGCTCCCAGCGTGCCCGCGGAGTCGGCATACCGGCACCCCATTTCCTTACACCCCGATGACAGGTTCCCGATCCGCCCGCGTCCGGGCACGCCCGGTCCGCATACTGAGGACATGCGCGACGACCACTCGACCGGTTCGGTGACCGAACGGCTCTCCGTCGCGCTCCAGGATCGGTCGGAACGTGCGCAGCGAGCCCTGGGCTCCCCCCTGCGCACGACGCGGATGGCCGTCGTCATCGGCAGACTGCTCGGTCTCGCCTTCCTCGTGTGCTTCGTCACCGGTCTGTACAGCCACCTGCAGCAGGATCCGCTGCCCTGGCTGACGCTGCCGACGCGCCCGATCCACCTCTATGCCTGGAATCAGGGGATCCACGTCGTCGCGGGGTCGATGCTCATCCCGCTGCTCCTGGCGAAGCTGTGGATCGTGTTCCCGAACCTCTTCGCCTGGCCTCCGGTACGCAGCTTCCCGCATCTGCTGGAGCGCCTGAGCCTGGCGGTGCTGGTGGCTGCCGCGCTGATGGAACCGATCACCGGGGTGCTCAACACCCTGCAGTGGTATCCGTGGGACTTCTCCTTCCGCCGCACGCACTTCGCGCTGGCCTGGGTCCTCATCGGGGCGATGGCCGTGCACATCGCGGTGCACCTCCCCGCGATCGTCACCGCCTGGCGCGCAGACCCGGACGATGACGACGCCCCCTCCGATTCCGATGCCCCCTCCGATTCCGAAGGGACGGCGACGCGATGACCGCGCCCCTCTCCCGCCGCCGCTTCCTCACCGGGGTCGGCGGCGCCTCCGCACTGTTCGGCGCCGCGGCGCTCGCCCACGCGGTCGCCCCCATCGGCCCGTTCAGCCTGCGGGAGCCCCGCACCCGCGCCGACAGCCCCCAGGATCTGCCCGTCAACCGTTCCGCGCGGCAGGCCGATGTGACGGCGCTCGCCCTCGACCCGGAATGGACGCTGACGGTCGTCGGCGGCGGGATGACCCGCGTCTTCACGACCGCCGGGCTCGAAGGCCTGCCGCAGCGCACGGTCCGGCTCCCGATCGCCTGCGTCGAGGGGTGGACCGTCGACGCGACGTGGACGGGCGTGCGCCTGCGGGATCTCCTCACCATCGTCGACGCACCGGAAGACGCCACGATCCGCTTCCGCAGCCTGCAGCAGCGCGGCGCGTTCCGGGCGACCACGATGCCGCCTCAGTATGTCGGCGACCCACTCACGCTGGTCGCCCTGCAGCTCAACGGGGAGCGCCTCGACCTCGACCACGGCTATCCGGCGCGCGTCATCGCCCCCGGGCGGCCCGGCGTGCTGCAGACCAAGTGGCTGTCCTCGATCGAGGTGGTCTGATGAGGGCCGGCAGAATCGCGCTCGCAGCCGTCGGGGTCGCCCTGCTGCTGTGGGGAGCCTGGCTGATGCTCTCCGCACAGGACTTCGCTCAGCTGTTCAGCGTCGCCGTCTGGCTGCTCGCCGTCGTCGTCGTGCATGACGGCCTTCTCACCGTGGTCAGCGCCGTGCGCCATCGCCTGCGGCCTCGGACCGCGACGGCGGCACCCCGCGGACCGGCCGTCACTCGCGACACGGATCCGGCAGACGGGTGAGGCTCACGAAGGCCCTCCCCGACAGCGTCCACGTCTCGATGATCTGCAACCCCGTCCCGTGCACCCGATCGCGGAGTGCGGTCGCTCCGATCTCGTACCACGGGAAGGGCGAGCTCGACCGGCCGTCGATGTCGACGACGGTCGCCTGATACCCCCGGTCCCGCGTCGGGTGCGGATCGACTTCGACGATCACACGTCCCCCCGGACCGACGATCTGCCCGCACCGGGCGAGCAGTGCGTCCGGCTCGCCCCCGATGCCGATGTTCCCGTCCAGGAGCAGCAGCGTGCCCCAGGAGCCCTCCTGCGGCAGCGGATCGAACACGGAACGCTGCAGCGCGGGCAGGCCCTGCTGCCTGGCGTGCTCGACGGCGGACATCGCGACGTCGACCCCCAGCCCGAGGTGTCCGGCCACGATCGCGGCGTGGAGTATCCGCCCCGGCCCGCATCCGACATCGAGCACGGGCCCTCGGATCCGGGCGATCACCGAGTCGTCGGCAGCGTCCGCGGCGGCGAGGAAACGACCGACCTCGACCCGATGCTCGGTTCCCTCCCCGAGTTCGATCAGGCGCAGCATCCCTCCCCCGTTGCGCAGGGCGAAGTCGTAGGGCGCATCGCCTCCGGCGCCGAAGTGCGCGGCGGTCGCGTTGCTCATCCTCGCCCGTTCCCTTCGCCCGCGCGGCCGACGGCAGCCGTGGCCTCGAGGACACCCGAGAAGCGGGGAAGCAGGCCGGCGAGATGCCCCTGCGGAGACAGAACGGCCGCGACCTCCCGCAGCGAGGCGAGATCGTCGATGTCCGTGAGAGGAGGGGCGTCGCGCACGCGGAGCCACATCCGCACCAGGCGTCGACGCTGATGCACCCCGGTGTCCGACACCGACATCGGCACACCGCGGACGAGGTCCCCGCGCGAGCACGAACCCAACCGTCCGGGGCGAAGATCGTCGATCCCGAGGAGCCAGAAGCCTCCGTCGGTCGCCGGTCCGATCCAGGCGTCGACGTCTTCCGGCCAGTCATCGGCGAGTGCGCGCAGCAGCATCGGATCCAGCTGAGGGGTGTCCATGCCGACCAGGAGCACCCTCCCGGGAACGGAGTCCAGCGCTGCGCCGATCCGCTCGTCCAGCCCGCCCGAGACCTGGGAGATGACCCGGAAGCCCGCGGGAACGGATACGTCTCCCTGCGCGCAGACGACGACCGGGAGCCCGGTCGCCCCCACTGCGTCGAGGGTGTCGGCGAGGCTCGCCTGTGCGATGTCCGCCGCCTCCTCCAGCGTGAAGGGCGGATGCAGCCGGGTCTTGACCTTTCCCGGCAGACACTCCTTCGCCATCACGATGATCGTCGTCTCGGCGCTCATGCGAGCCTCCTCAACGTCCGGTGCATATCCGACACCGCGATCAGGGTGCCCCGGACCGTTCCGGTGACCTTCGACCGGCCGGTCCGCGGGCGGTAGGAGACATCGGTCTCGCCGATGCGCAGCCCCTTCCGCCAGGCACGCAGCAGGAGTTCGAGGGGATAGCCGCTGCGTCGATCCTCCATCCCGAGGTCGAGGAGCATCTCGCGACGCCCGGCCCGGAACGGACCGAGATCGTGCATCGAGAGCCCGGTGCGCCGACGCACCATCGACAGCAGCACCGTGTTCGCGAATCGCGCATGGATCGGCCACGCCCCTCGCCCACCGACCCGGCGACGCCCGAACATGAGGTCGCTCTCACCTCGATGCACGGGGCCCGCGAGCCGATCGAGCTCGGTCAGGTCGAACGATCCGTCGGCGTCGCAGAAGGCGACGACGGGTGCCGTGGCCGCACGCAGTCCGGCATGCACGGCAGAGCCGTACCCGCGCCGTGGCTCCTGGATCACCAGCGCTCCGAGACGACGCGCGATCTCCGCCGACCCGTCGGTGGAGCCGTTGTCGACGACGATCGCCCGCGCACCGGAGGGAAGGGCAGCCAGCACCCCGGGCAGCGCCTCCGCCTCATTCAGACAGGGGAAGACGACGTCGGTGGGAAAGGCCATATCGCGACGCTAGAGAAGATGTCCCCCCGGCGACATCCGTCAACTCTTACGAACCGAGGAAGGTTGCCCTCCGAGCGGGTGACGGGGAGGACCTCCGAACCTACGATGAGAGCATGTCCGCGCCGTCCGTTCCGCCTCCGCACCTCGCGGAACTCGCCGACCGCCGGGTGCTCGTGATCGAGGACGATGCGACGGTGAGCGAGGTCGTCCAGGCGTATCTGCGCGCCGCGGGGTACCTCGTCGATCACGCCACCGACAGCTTCACCGGTCTGGCATCGGCCGCGGCGAGCGCTCCCGACCTGATCGTGCTCGACCGGATGCTCCCCGGAATCGACGGCGCCGAGGTGTGCCGGCGGATCCGGGCCGCCTCGGACGTCCCGATCATCATGCTCACGGCCCTCGGTTCGGAGGAGGACCGCATCGACGGTCTGGAAGCCGGTGCCGATGACTACGTGGTCAAGCCCTTCTCCCCCCGGGAACTGGTCCTCCGCGTGAACTCGGTGCTGCGCCGGAGCCTTCCCGAATTCGCGCGGGAGGCTCCGTTCGACCTCGGTCCCTTCCACCTCGATCCCTCGGCCAGGATCGTCACCCGGGACGGCGTGCCGCTCGAGCTGTCGGTGCGCGAGTTCGAACTGTTCGCGTTCTTCCTCAAGCACCCGCGGCAGACGTTCGATCGACCCACGCTGCTGCGTCGGGTCTGGGGATGGGAGATCGGAGACCTCTCGACGGTCACGGTCACCACCCGGCGACTTCGGGAGAAGATCGAAGACGACCCCGGATCCCCCACGGTTCTCGTGACGGTGTGGGGCGTGGGGTACCGCCTCGAATGGGAGGACCGCTGATGCCGTTCGCCGATGTCGTCACGATCGCAGCCATCGCTCTCGGATGGGCTCTCCTCGTCGGAGGGGCCGGCCTGCTCGCGCTGTGGCTGCTGCGCCGGCGCTCACTGATGCTGCAACTGTGCATCGTGATCCTCGCCGTGGTGCTGTCCTTCGCCGCCGGGGTGCTCGCGGTCGCCGAGGCGATGTACATCTCTCCCCACGACCTTCTCGTCGTGGTCGTGGTGACCGCCATCTCCGCCGTCGTCGCGGTCGCCGTCGCCGTGCTGCTCGCGGCCCGGCTCGTCCGCGACGCCCGCTCGTTGCAGAGGCTGACGCATTCGGTCGGTGAGGGAGAACTGCTCGAGGACACGGGCGCCCTCCCCGTGAACACGGAGTTCGCCCGCGTGGCCGCCGAACTCGTCTCGACCAGTGAACGGCTCGCGGCGGCACGCGAGGAGGTGCAGCTCCTCGATCGCTCCCGGCGCGAGCTGATCGCGTGGATCTCGCACGACCTGCGCAGTCCCCTCGCCGGGCTGCGGGCGATGACGGAAGCACTGGATGACGGCCTGGCCGAGGACCCTGCCCGCTTCCATCGTCAGATGCGCCGCCAGGTCGACCACATGAGCGACCTCGTCGACAACCTGTTCGAGGTCTCGAAGATCTCGTCCGGCACCCTGACCCTCCGTCTCGAACCGATGTCCCTGCACGATCTGGTCAGCGACGCGGTCGCCGAGCTGGCGCCGGTCGCCCGGGCGAAGGACGTGGCACTCGTCGAGCTGACCAGCCCGGATCACACCGTCGTCGGTGACGCGCGCGAGCTCGCCCGCGTGATGACCAATCTGCTCGCCAACGCGATCGAGCACACACCGGCCGGAGGGACGATCCGCATCAGGACCAGCCGCGAAGACGACGCGATGGTGCTCTCGGTTCAGGACACCGGCTCGGGCATCGCCCACGAGAACCTGACGAGCGTCTTCGAACCGGGGTGGCGGGGCACCGACGCGCGAACGCCCGGCACGAGCGTCCACGGCACGAGCGGTGCCGGTCTCGGGCTCGCGATCGCGCGCGGCATCGTCGAGGCGCACAACGGGGTGATCAGCGCGCACAACGCCGACGGCGGGTCGCGGTTCGACATCCGCTTGCCCGTGGGCGCCTGAGTCGGGCGGACGAGGTCCGTGCCAGGTCATAGGCTCGGAGGATGACCGCGCGCACCTCCCTCAACCGAGAGATCCTGCGCCTGGCCGTTCCTGCTCTCGGCGCGCTGGTCGCGGAGCCGGCCTTCCTGATCGTCGATGCCGCGCTGGTCGGGCACCTCGGCACGACTCCGCTCGCCGGGCTCGGCATCGCCGCGGCCGTGCTGCAGACCATCGTCGGACTCATGGTCTTCCTGGCCTACTCGACCACGCCGGCGGTGGCGCGTCGCTTCGGCGCAGGTCAGCCGGGTGAGGCCGTGTCGGTCGGCATCAACGGGATGTGGCTCGCCCTCGGACTGGGAGCCGTCCTCGCGGTGATCGGCGCCGTCTCCTCGCCCTGGCTCGTATCGCTCTTCGGCGCGAGCGAGGCCGTCGCCGCACAGGCCAACGAATACCTCGTGATCTCGATGTGGGGTCTCCCCGCGATGCTGATCGTGTTCGCGGCGACCGGGTTGCTCCGGGGCATGCAGAACACCATGACGCCGCTCTGGATCGCAGGGCTCGGCTTCGGCGCGAACGCCCTGCTGAACTGGCTGTTCATCTACGGACTCGGCTGGGGCATCGCGGGCTCGGCCGCCGGAACCGTGACCGCGCAGTGGGGGATGGTGGCCGCCTATGCCCTGGTGGTCCGCCACCTGGCCACGCGCCACAGCGCCTCGCTCCGCGCGCAGCGCGCCGGCATCCGCAGCACGGCCACGTCGGGCGGCTGGTTGTTCCTGCGCACCGTGAGCCTGCGTGTCGCGCTGCTCGCGACGGTGGGGATCGCGACCGGGATCGGGACCGATGAACTGGCCGGGTGGCAGATCGTGTTCACGATCTTCTCGGCTGCGGCCTTCGCTCTCGACGCACTCGCGATCGCCGCGCAGGCGTTGATCGGCAAGGAACTCGGTGCCGGCGACGAGCGACAGGTGCACCGGGTGCTGGCACGGACGGTGGCGTGGGGTGCGTGGTTCGGCGTGGTCGTCGGCGGGCTGATCGCCGCTCTCTCCGGGGTGCTCGGCATCGTGTTCACCGGCGACGCCGAGGTCGCCGCTCTCGTGCAGCCGGCGCTGCTCGTGCTCGCCGTCGCCCAGCCCATCGCCGGTGTCGTCTTCGTGCTCGACGGGGTGCTCATGGGCGCGAATGATGCGCGGTACCTCGCGATCGCCGGTGGCGTGAACCTCGTGCCGTTCCTGCCGACACTGTGGATCATCTCCGCGGTCGGCGTCGACGGATCCGCGGGCCTCGTCTGGCTGGCCGTGGCTTTCTTCGGCGTCTATCTGCTCGCCCGGCTCGGCACCCTCGGCTGGCGCGTGCGCTCAGGGCGCTGGCTCACCGCGTCGGCGTGATCCCGGGTGCGGGCTCCGCGTCCGAGCTGACTGCACAGACTTCCGCGAGAACGACTTCTCCACAATCGCTGAGTTCCCCGGAATACTAGGCCTCCGTTCCCTGGCGCCTCGACGATCATCGAGGAACAATGAGGGGATGCTGGGGATGACGGAACCACAGGTCTGGACACTGATCGGTGTCTTCGCCGCAGCCATGTTCGGAACGCTCACGCTCATGTCGACGATGTTCCTGCGAACGATGCAGAACGGCTTCGACGGCGTGCGCACCGAGCTGAAGAACGAGTTCGCCAGCGTACGGACGGAGTTCAGGAACGAGTTCGCCAGCGTACGGACCGAGTTCAGGAACGAGTTCGCCAGCGTACGGACCGAGTTCAGGAACGAGTTCGCCAGCGTGCGCACCGAGTCGGGCAGCGAGTTCAGCGGCGTGCGCACCGAGATCCGGGCCATCCACGAGCGCATCGATCACCTCGACCGGGACGTCAGCGCGATCTATCGCCACATCTTCGGCATCGACCGCGGCTGACGACTGCTCCACGGTCGTCGTCTCGACGGCTCAGCCGGCGTAACGGCGGCACCACTCGTACATGATCACGGCCGCCGCAGCGCTGGCGTTGATGGAGCGCGTCGAGCCGTACTGGGTGATCTCGATGTGCGCGGAGGCCGCGGCGAGCGCTTCGCTGGACAATCCGGGCCCCTCCTGACCGAAGAGCAGGACGCAGCGGAGCGGGAGATCTGCCTTGTCGACGGGGACGGCACCGTCGACGTTGTCGACCGCGATGATCGGAAGCCCTTCGGCCGCAGCCCACGCCGCGAAGGTCTCGACGTCTTCGTGGTGCACGACGTGCTGGTAGCGATCGGTCACCATCGCCCCGCGCTTGTTCCACCGTCGGCGACCGATGATGTGCACGGTTTCGGCGAGGAAGGCATTGGCGCTGCGCACGATCGACCCGATGTTCATGTCGTGCTGCCAGTTCTCGATGGCGACGTGGAACGGATGCCGCTGGGTGTCGAGGTCGGCCACGATCGCCTCCATCCGCCAGTAGCGGTAGCGGTCGATCACGTTGCGGGTGTCGCCCTCGGCCAAGAGGACGGGGTCGTACTGCTCCCCCTCGGGCCAGGCCTCCGCACCGCCCGGCCAGGGCCCGACGCCGTAGCCGGGTTGGCCGATGGAGCCCGTCGCCGCGGCCGCCGAAAGGTCCGGTGTCGTGCGGTCCGCCGAGGCATCATCCATCCCGCCAGGCTATCGCCGCCTCTGCGGAGCCGGCACCGAGGACTTTTAGGCGTACCGAAAAATACGCTACGGTTTCGGTGTGCCTAAAAATTCTGTGCTTCCGGGAACCACGAAGGATCTGACCCCGGCGACCGCGCCCCGCGGGCTGTGGCTGCTCGGACCCGCCCTCGTCGCCGGGGTCGCCTACCTCGACCCGGGAAACGTCGCGAGCAACATGACGGCGGGCGCCCAGTACGGCTACCTGCTGGTCTGGGTCGTCGTCGCCGGCAACGTCATGGCCTGGCTCATCCAGTACCTCTCCGCGAAACTGGGTGTCGTCACGGGGCAGAGCCTTCCCGAGGTGCTGGGCACACGCCTGCGCCGCCCGTGGGCACGCCGGGCGTACTGGGTGCAGGCCGAACTCGTCGCGATGGCCACCGATCTCGCGGAGATCATCGGCGGGGCGGTCGCCCTGAACCTGCTCTTCGACGTGCCCCTGCTGCTCGGCGGCCTGATCACGGGCGCCGTCTCGATGATCCTCCTCACGGTGCAGAACCGTCGCGGCGCACGTCCGTTCGAGTTCGTGATCATCGGACTGATGGCCATCATCACGATCGGCTTCGTCGCCGGTGTGTTCGTGGCTCCGCCGGATCCGGCAGGGATCCTGGGCGGCATGGTGCCGCGCTTCGAGGACACCGGATCGGTGCTGCTGGCAGCCTCGATCCTCGGGGCGACGATCATGCCGCACGCGATCTACGCACACTCCTCCCTCGCCCGCGACCGTTTCGGGGCGACGACCGCGCACGCCGGCGACGAAGCCGTGCGCACCGAGAGCTCGCGCATCCGTCGGCTCCTCACCGCCACCCGCTGGGACGTCTCGGTCGCGATGGTGATCGCAGGTTCGGTCAACCTCTGCATCCTCCTGCTCGCCGCCGCGAACCTGGCGGGGGTCGAAGGCACCGACTCGCTCGAGGGGGCGCACGCCGCCCTCGCCGCCGGCCTCGGACCGGTCGTGGCCACGTTCTTCGCGGTCGGCCTGCTCGCTTCCGGTCTCGCCTCGACGTCGGTCGGCGCCTACGCGGGAGCCGAGATCATGCACGGCCTGCTGCACGTGCGCGTCCCCCTGCTCGCACGGCGGCTGGTGACGCTGATCCCCGCTCTCGTGATCCTCGGGATCGGTTTCGATCCGACGCTCGCCCTCGTCCTCAGTCAGGTGGTGCTGTCCTTCGGGATCCCGTTCGCCCTGATTCCGCTGGTCGTGCTCACGGCACAGCGACGGACCCTCGGCGCCTGGGTCAATCGACGGTGGACGACAGCAGCCGGCATCGTGGCCTCGGTGCTGCTGATCGCACTGAACGGCGCTCTGCTCTGGCTGGTGCTGACGGGAGCCTGAGCCCGGATAGGCTCGGAGGCATGTCTGCCGAGAGCGCTCGCCGCACCGTCCGCATCCTCACCTGGACCGGCTTCGCGACCGGCATCATCGGTGGGCTGCTGATCGCCTTCCCGAAGGTCATCGGGCCCGCCAGCCCCTGGGTGCAGCTGGCCCTCGGCGTGGCCACCCTCGTGCTGGCGTTCCGTGCCCGCAAGGTCGGCATCGACGAGGTCGAGGGGTTCGACGGCCGGCTCTCGCTGGCCGCCGCCCTCCTCGGATTCCTCGTCCTGTTCTTCGCGGGTCAGGCGGCGTTCATCTTCCTGAGCACCCTGGGCTGACCCCCGTCGCTGCCTGGGCGCGGGAGAGCACCGCGTAGGCTGGTCGGGTGGCCTCCCCCGCAGCTGACGACTATCTGAAGACCGTCTACGCGCACACCGAGTGGCAGGATGCGCCGATCACCCCGTCGGTGCTCGCCGCGAAGCTCGGCATCGCCCCCTCGTCGGTCACCGAGATGGTCAAGAAGCTCGCCGCCGCGGGGCTCGTCTCGCACGTGCCCTACGGCGCGGTGCGGCTGACGGAGGCCGGCACGGCCCGCGCCCTCGCGATGGTGCGCCGACACCGGCTGGTCGAGACCTGGCTGGTGCAGGAGTTCGACTACGGTTGGGACGAGGTGCACGACGAGGCCGAGGTGCTCGAACACACCATCAGCGACCGACTGCTGGAAGGCATCGACGCCCGCCTGGGGCGCCCCCGCTTCGACCCGCACGGCGATGCGATCCCCGATGCCGACGGGCACGTGGAGCGGGTGCCGTTCGTGCTGCTGGCCGATGCCGCGGTCGGACACACAGGACGCGTGCTGCGGGTGAGCGACCAGGATCCGGAAGTGCTCCGCGCCGTGGAGGCCGCGGGCATCGCGGTCGGCGTCGAGGTCACCGTGACCACCGCCGGTGTGTCCGTCGACGGTACCGACGCCGAGGTCGCGCACGCCGCGGACGTGATCTGGCTCACCGCCTGAACCGATATGAAGCAGCGCCCGGATCGTAGGAGGTCGCTGCCGAACTCCTAGTGTGGAAACCGACCGGGGGGTTGGTTCGTGTCACAGGATTTCCACGTCACGCAGTTGGTGCTGTCAACGCAGCGCACGGAGCTCGAGGTGTCGGCGCGGGACCTCGAAGCGAAGATGAGCACCGCGCACGCCGCTGACACCGGCGTGCAGGCGCCGGTCGGCCGTACGTCGCTGCGTGACGCACTGGAGGGCGCCATCGGGGAGACGCATGCGCTGGTACAGATCGGCCAGGATGACGTGCAGAAGATAACGGGCCGACTCCTGATGCTGGAGACGCAGACCACCGGCCTCGACCTGCGCCTCGGCGCCGGCTGGGAAGACCTTCCGCTGTGACCGCTTCCCCCAAGGGCTACCCGTTCGAGCGCATCGACTACGACGTGGGACAACTGAACAGTCTCCATGGACATCTCGAGGATGCCGCCGCCGAGGTCGCGGCGATGCAGCTCGTGCTGCGCAACGTGACCGACAACCTCGAAGGACGCGGGCAGGCGCTCGACCAGGCGAAGGCCATGGCGGGCGACGTCGCCGCTGCGTTCGCGTCTCCGGCCGCGCGCATCTCGGAGGCGAACCTGCCGATCGGCGCGGTCGTGAACGACGGCGGCTACTTGCAGGACGGCAGCGAATCCTTCGCGAACATCGCCAACATCATCAACTATGGTGAGCCGTTGACGACGGACGATCGGTGATCACGTGAAAACGATCTTGAGAAGCAGACGACGTGCGAGTGCAGTGCTCGCAGTGACGGGAGTGATCGTCATGACCGGATGCACGGTGAACGGACCCGCCCCCCAGGGGCAGGCGCTGTTCGACGAGGCCGAGGAGAACTATCTCCGCTATCGCGGGTTCGTGAACGAGCTGCAGACGACGCTCGCCGATGAGGACTGGACGATCGGCCAGCTCGGCGTCTACGGCATGCAGCCGGTCGAATGCGACGGCGACGACCAGTACCGGTTCGACCTGAACCGCAGCATCCAGTTAGACGGATCCCAGCGCGAGGCCTATGCCAAGACCGTCGAAGAGTTCCTCACGGACAACGACATGACCCCCCAACGGCGCGTGCTCGGCGAAAACGACCAAGAAGGACAGCTCATCCAGGTCACAGTGCGCGACGAGGGCGACTTCTCACAGCTGCTCATCGAAATCAGAAAGGACGGACGGGTCAGGATCGCCGCGGAAACCGTGTGCTGGCCCGGAAACGCCTTCGACCTCTCCGACATGCTCTTCGGCGACATCTACTTCCTCGGCGACTACCTGCCGTCGGATGTCGAGTCCCCGACCGATCCGCTGTTCTTCGGCATCACCCCCGGTGACCCGCAGTTCGCCACCGAGACCCCTGCTCCAACCGAGACCCCCAGCCCCTAGAAGATACCAACGTGAGCCTTGCAACGCTTCAGCGCAATCGGCGCCCCTGGCGGGTCGGGCTCTGGGCAGTCAGCAGCGGCGTCGCGTTCTTGCTGGGGAGCGGAATCTTCGCCTACATCATCTATATGGCCCCGTACATCAGCCCGGTTCTCGAGATATTGATGTACGTCCCCTACCTCATCGCGGCGACGTTCACCTCCCTTTTGGTGAGGAATATCGACCGTTCGAAGCCGTGGGCAACAGTGGTCGGGTTTGTCGGGGTGACACTCTGGATTGCACACGGCTTGGTCGTGTTCACCCTCTTCCACTGACACGCACTCTCGGCCTGTTGACCGAGCCCGGGAGAAACAGCAAAACAGGGGTAGATCACCCTCGCCCTCTAGGCTGTGCACATGGCACAACGTGACGACATCGAATGCTGGCTCACCGATATGGACGGTGTGCTCGTCCATGAGAACGACGCCATTCCCGGGGCGTCCGAACTGCTCGCCGGGTGGGAGAGCGCAGGCATCCCGTACCTGGTGCTCACCAACAACTCGATCTTCACCGCGCGCGACCTGTCGGCACGCCTCCGCATCAGCGGACTGCACGTGCCCGAGGAACGCATCTGGACCTCGGCCCTCGCCACCGCCGACTTCCTGAAGCAGCAGCTGCCCGGTGGCTCGGCGTTCGTGATCGGCGAGGCCGGCATCCTCACCGCCCTGCACGACGCCGGCTTCATCATGACCGAGACGAACCCCGACTTCGTGGTCGTCGGCGAGACGCGCAACTACTCGTTCGAGGCGATCACGAAGGCGATCCGCCTCATCATCGGCGGCGCGCGGTTCATCGTCACGAACCCGGATGCCACGGGTCCGAGCACCGACGGACCGCTCCCGGCCACCGGTGCGATCGCGGCCCTCATCACCAAGGCCACCGGCAAGGAGCCCTACGTGGTCGGCAAGCCGAACCCGATGATGTTCCGGTCGGCGCTGAACAAGATCGGCGCGCACTCGAAGCGCACCGGCATGATCGGCGACCGGATGGACACCGACGTCGTGGCCGGCATCGAGGCGGGCCTGCACACCGTCCTGGTCCTCACCGGGATCAGCGACCAGGCCGAGGTCGAGAAGTACCCGTTCCGCCCCGATGAGATCGTGCAGTCCGTGGCCGACCTGCTGCCGCGGATCACCGAGACGATCCCGACGGTGAAGACGAAGAAGTAGCCCATGGGCGCACTGGAAGACGGCGAGCGGATTCGGGCGGCCGATGCGGTCGCCTGGCGCACCTGGCTCCAGGAGAACCACGAGCGGACCACGGGCGTCTGGCTGTTGAGCGTGCGGGGTGCCGCCGACGGTGTCGAGTACGAGGACGCCGTGCGGCATGCGCTCTGCTTCGGATGGATCGACGGCCCGGTGCGCGTGTTCGGCGAGGGAACGGACGAGCGCGCCGTCGGACAGTGGTTCTCGCCTCGCCGCCCCGGCAGCGGATGGGCGGCGACGAACAAGGCTCGGATCGCGGAACTCGAGGCGGAGGGACTGCTCGCCCCGGCCGGGATCCGTGTGCTGGAGACGGCGAAGGCGAACGGCTCCTGGACCGTGCTCGACGGCCCCGAGGCCGGGATCGAGCCGGACGAGTTCGCCGCCGCCCTCGATGCCGTCCCCGCTGCGCGCGAGAACTGGGACGCGTTCCCGAAGTCGGTGAAGAAGTTCGGTCTCACGCACATCGCGATGGCCAAGCGCCCGGAGACCCGGTCGGCCCGCATCGCCAAGATCGTGGCGGATGCCGCGGAGGGGAAACGACCATGAACCAGAACGATCTGCTGTTCCTCGTGGTCTTCCTGATCCTGCTCAGCTCACTGACCGTGTTCATCGTGCAGTTCGTGCGCTCCCGCCGTGGTCGCGGCGGCTCGGACGACGGCCGCGCGGGCTGGTGGGAAGGCCCCTGGGACGACGACGACCGCAAGCGCTGAGCCCGCGGTCGTCGAGGCCCGCCCGTCTGCCGCCCCGCCCGTGTGCCGTCCGGAGCAGATGTCGGGAGATTTCACGGATGTCGGGCGGATGAAGGGCATTCGCTCGACATCCGCCCATCCTCCCGACATGTGAACCGACGACAGGCGTGACATCTGCTCCCGCTCAGGACGCCAGCGACGCCCCGGGGATCGCGGCGAGCAGTTCCCGCGTGTACGGATGCTGCGGGTCGTCGAAGATGCGCTCCGGCGTGCCGCTCTCCACCACGACACCGCGCTGCATGACGTGCACCTCGTCGGAGATCATCCGCACGACGGCGAGATCGTGGCTGATGAACAGGTAGCTCAGGCCCAGGCGCTTCTGCAGGTCGGCGAGCAGATCGAGGATCTGCGCCTGCACCAGCACGTCGAGCGCCGACACCGCTTCGTCGAGCACCACGAGCTCGGGCTCGAGCGCCAGGGCGCGGGCGATCGCGACGCGCTGACGCTGTCCGCCCGACAGCTCGTGGGGCAGACGCTCGGCCATCGCCGCGGGGAGGGCGACCTGTTCCAGCAGCTCGAGCACCCGTGCCTTGCGGGACGCCGTCGTGCCGATGCGGTGGACACGCAGCGGCTCGGCGATCGACTGCTCGACGGTGTAGCGGGGGTCGAGTGAGGCGTAGGGGTTCTGGAAGACGGGCTGCACCCGACGGCGCAGGGCGAACAGCTCCTTGCGACGGAGAGTGGTCAGGTCGAGCCCGTCGAACAGGATCGATCCCGACGTGGCGTCTTCGAGGCCGAGCACCATGTTCGCGGTGGTCGACTTGCCGGACCCCGACTCCCCCACGATCGACACCGTGGTGCCCCGCCGGATCTCGAAGCTCACCCCGTCGACCGCGGTGAACGTCTGCGGTTCCCCCGCTTTGGGAGCGCGGAGTGCGAACTCCTTGCGGAGGCCACGGATCTCCACGAACGGAGTGCCCGTGGCAGCCTCGCGCTGCGGCAGGGCATCCCGGCGGGACGCGAGGCTGGGCGCCGCGGCGAGCAGTTGCTTGGTGTACTCGTGTTGCGGAGCGCCGAGGACCTGGGCGGACGTCCCCTCCTCCACCACCCGGCCACGGAACATGACGACGATGCGGTCGGCGCGCTCGGCGGCGAGGGCCAGGTCGTGGGTGATCAGGAAGACCGCGGTGCCGAGCTCATCCGTGAGCGTGTCGAGCTGGTCGAGGATGCGTCGCTGGACCGTCACGTCGAGGGCGGAGGTGGGCTCGTCGGCGATGAGCAGGCGCGGCTTGCAGGCGAGGCCCATCGCGATCAGCACGCGCTGCCGCATACCCCCGGAGAACTCGTGCGGGTACTGGTGAGCGCGCTGCGCGGCGTCCGCGATCCCCACCATCTCCAGAAGCTCGACGACCCGGGCCTTCGTGGCGTCTCCGTGCGTGTGGCCGTGCACCTCGAGGGCCTCGCCGATCTGCTCGCCCACGCGCATGAGCGGGTTGAGGTTCGACATCGGATCCTGCGGCACGAGACCGATCCCCGCGCCGCGCAGCGAGATCATCGCGTTCTCGGGCAGGGCGGTCAGCTCGCGCCCGTCGAAGCGGATGCTCCCGGCCGTGATCGAGCCGTTTTCCGGCAGCAGGCGGTTGACCGCCGCGGCGGTGGTCGACTTGCCCGATCCCGACTCGCCCACGACCGCGACGGTCTCACCGGCGGCGATGTCGATGTTGACGTCGCTGATCGCGGTGACCAACTCGGAACCGGTCCGGAAGGCGACGGCGAGACCGCTGATGCTCAGCACGGGCTCGGTGATGCTCATGATGTTCTCGTTCCTTCGTTGTCGTCCAGGAGGGCGGGGAGCACCGCGCGCCAGAGCGCCTCGGTCGGTGCGGGTTCGGGGGCGAAGAGGCGGGTGCTCAGCAGCACCGCGGCGGTGCCGGTGTTCGGGACGATCCCGAGGGCACAGCCCGTGAAGCCGGGGTGCCAGAGCACGCGGGTCGGCCGGCCGGCGACGGCGACCGTGTCGCTGCGCCACCCCAGCGCCTGTCCGGCATCCGGTCCGTCGCGGAAGAGCTCGGCGACGTCGTCCGGGCCCCACAGCGCGGGATGGCGCTCGGGCGCGGCGAGCGCCGCCCCCAAGGTCAGCAGGTCGGTCGCGGTGCTGAACAGCCCCGCGTGGCCGGAGACGCCACCGAGAGCATGGAAGCAGTTGCCGTCGTTCACGACGCCGGTGATCTCCTCCTCGCGCCAGGTGAAGTCCCGCGCCGCGGTGAGGATCGGGTAGGGCTCCCCCGTGGCGACCATGCGGCGTTCGGCGACGTCACCGATAGCGGACGAGGCGACGGGCTGGCCGACGGGTCCGTATGCCGTGCGATCCAGGCCGAGGGGCGCGGTGACGAGCTCGCGGACGGCGGCGTCCAGAGGCAACCCGGTGACCGCCGCGACGATGCGGCCCAGGAGCATGAAGCCGAGGTCGGAGTAGTGGCGGGCGTCGTCGAGGGCGTATCGCAGCGGGATCGCATCTGCCGCGGCGGCGGGGTCGCCGGCGTGCGCTCGGTCGAGGTAGAGAGGCTGCCACTCCCACAGGCCGGCACGGTGCTGCAGGAGGTGGCGCACCGTCGTTCCCGGAGCGCACGCGGTCCCGGCGACGAAGCGGTCGACCGGATCGTCGAAGCGCAGGTCGCCCCGGCTGACCAGTCTGAGGATCGCTGTCGTCGTCGCCGCGACCTTCGAGACCGAGGCGATGTCGAACGCGGTCTCGGTGGTCATCGGGGTTCCGGCGAGGTCGGCCAGGCCGCCGGCCGCGACCTCACGCCCCGCATCGGTCACGACGCCCGCGACGGCTCCGCGCGGGGCGGACTCCATCCCGAGGACGGCGGCGACGGCGGCGGCGGCGGTCATGCGCGCACCTCCGCACCGCGGCCGAGGTCGCGATCGAGGTCGAGGAGGATGTCGGTCTGTGCGTCGGATGCGAGCCCCAGGATGCCCAGCCCCGTGCCCACCCCGAGCGCCAGCACCTCACCGGACGGGGCGACCCCGCCCACCACGGGTGAGCGTCGCAGCCAGGACGCCGCGTCCAGGTCGTGCACGACATCGGGGGCGACGGCCGCCGCGAGGTGGGCTGCCGCACTCACTCCGACGTGGGACTCCATCATGCAGCCGATCACGACCCCCAACCCTGCCTCTCGCGCGGCCTCCGCGGCAGCGATCGCCTCGGCCGGACCGCCCGTCTTGGCGAGCTTGATGTTCACGAGGGCGGCGGCTCCCCGATCGGCGATCACGCGCACGTCCTCGGCCGTCCGCACCGACTCGTCGGCCATGATCGGGGTGTCGACGGCCGCCGTCACCGCGGCGAGCGCGACGAGGTCATGGGCGGCGACCGGCTGCTCGACGAGTTCGAGCCCGAGGTCCGCGTCCTCGGCCGTACGGATCAGGCGGATCGCGGTCTCGGCGTCCCAGGCCTGGTTCGCGTCGATGCGCAGGGTGATGTCGGGCCCGACAGCCGCGCGGACGGCCCGCAGTGCGGCCACGATGTCGTGCGCGGCCGAGGCCTTGAGCTTGAGGCAGCCGAAGCCTGCGGTGACGTACTCCTCAGAAAGCGTCGCCACCGCCTCCGGCTCTCCCACGGACAGGGTCATGTCGGTGCGGACGTGCGACGTTCTTGAGGAGTTGTGCACCGCGTGCGCGCGAGACAGCTCGGCCACGAGCGAGACCTCCCGCTGCTGGGCGGCGAGATCGGCGACCGCGCACTCGACAGCGCTGCGGGCGGCCGCATTGCCCCAGATCGACCGCGCGATGTCCCCCGGGAGCCCGGCGTCGCCGGCATCGCGACCGAGCACGGCGTCGGCGAGGGGACCTGCGACCGCGGCGGCGACGCTCTGCGGACTCTCCCCCGTGACGCGCCAGCTCGTGGCGGCTTCCCCGTATCCTCGGCGCCCCTCCGCATCGGTCGCCTCGACCAGCACGACGTCGAGACGGTCCGTCTGCCGCACGGCGGTGATGAACGGGCGCACCAGCGGTGACGACACCCGGAGCACGCGCAGACGCACCACGGCGCTCATGTCCACTCCTTGCGCATGCGCTGCTCGGGCTCGCCGAACTCCGGCTGCGTGCGGGTGGCCCCATCCGGATGCCAGCCCTTCGCCTCGTAGAAACCGATCGACGGCGCATTCGCTGCGAACACCCACAGTGTCGCGGCTTCGGCCCCGGCCTCCCGCAGCTCTGCCGTCGCCCGCGTCAGCAACGCTCCACCGATGCCGCCGCCGTGAGCACGCGGCGACACGTACAGGGAGTGCACGGCCCCGTCGATCCGCCCGTCGGTGTTCGACGTCGCCGCGTACCGGGTGATCCCGACGATCCCGCCGTCCCGCTCGGCCACGAGCACGATGCCCACCGGGTCGGAGAGCACTCGCCGCCACAGCGCCTCCGCGCGCGCGTCGGTCATGACGTCGATCGCCGCATCGGGGAGGACGCCGCGGTAGCTCTCCCGCCAGCAGGCGAGGAACACCTCGAGCACCCCGGACAGGTCGTCCGGGGTGGCGGGGCGCACCTGGAGGGTCACGATGTCGCGGCCTCCGTGAGCACGAGGGAGTCGATGGCGGCGACGGGTTCCGGCATCTGCAGCGGACCGACGCCCGGGGTGATCGTGCCCAGGATGCGCGGCTCGCGAGCACCGGTGCCGCCCGGGACGATCGCGGGGACGCCGTGCATCGTGGACCAGCCGATCAGGGCGAGGAGGATCGCCTCCTTGCTGTCTGCCGCAGCCCCCAGTTCGTCGGCCAGCACGACCTCGGTCGCGGGCAGGGCGGCGCGCAGTCCGTCGAGGATCAGCGGGTTGCGGCAGCCGCCGCCCGACACGGCGAGGAACCCGATGCCCGCGGCCTCCACGTCGCGTGCGACCGTGCGGACGGTGAGCTCGGTCAGTGTCCGCACGACATCCGCCACCGCGATCTCGCGCCCCTGCGCGGCGAGGTGCTCGTGCACGTAGCCGAGGTGGAAGTGCTCCTTGCCCGTGCTCTTGGGCGGGGTGAGCGCGTAGTAGGGGTCTTCGAGCAGAGCGGCCAGCAGCGCCTCGTCGACCTGTCCGGTGCGGGCGATCGCGGCGTCGTCGTCGTAGCCGAGCGGGTTGAGGCCGTGCTCCACGATGACCGCGTCGACGAGTGCGTTCGCGGGGCCGATGTCGTAGGCGACCAGGCCGTCCTGCCGCACCACCGTCATGTTCGAGATGCCGCCCAGGTTCAGGGCGGCGGACACCCCGGCGCGTGAGCGCAGCAGCAGCTCATCGAGGAACGACACCAGCGGCGCACCGTGGCCACCGACCGTGATGTCGCGGATGCGGATGTCGGAGACCACGGGGGCACCCACCTTCTCCGCGATCCAGGCTGGCTGCCCGATCTGCAGGGTGCCCCGCGCGTGCGCGCCGTCGACCCAGTGGTACACGGTCTGTCCGTGCGAGCAGACCGCGTCGATGCCGCCCACTTCTGCGGCGATGTCGGCCGCGACGTCGGCGAACGCCTGACCGATGAGCGTGTCGAGCTCCGCGACCTCCGCGAGCGTCGTCTGCGCCGGTGGCAGCGCCGCGATCAGCCGTGACCGCAGTTCGGGGGCATACGGCACACTGGTCGCCGCGAGCACCGTGCCGCGCAGGTCCACGCCGTGCGCGGTGAAGCCGCCACTGGTCGTGAAGTCGACGACGGCGGCATCGATCCCGTCGTGCGAGGTGCCGGAGATCAGTCCGAGGACGCGCATCAGTTCTCCTCCAGTGCGGTGCGCAGCCGGCCGTCGGCGGCATGCAGTCGTGCGGTCGCCGCCGCGAGATCCTCCCCGCGGCGGATCATGATCGACGCGAGCTTCACGTCGTAGGCGGCCGATTCCAGAGCGGCCAGCGCCGCGTCCCGGTCGACCGCCGCGATGGTCTGCACCATCCGGATGGCCCGCTCACGCAGCTTGTGGTTGGTGGCCTTCACATCCACCATCAGGTTGCCGTACGCCTTGCCGTTTCGCACCATCGAGATGGTCGAGAACATGTTGAGCACGAGCTTCTGGGCCGTGCCCGACTTGAGCCGGGTCGAACCGGAGAGCACCTCGGGGCCGACCTCGACCTCGATCCCGTGCTCCGCCGCGGCGCTGAGCGCGGTGCCGACGTTGCACGAGAGACCGATGCTGAGCGCTCCGAGCTCGCGCGCACGTCGGACGGCCGCGATCACATAGGGCGTGCGTCCGCTGGAGGCGATGCCGATCACGGTGTCGAGCGGACCGATGCCGGCCGCGTCGATCGCTGCAGCGCCCGCGTCCGCGTCATCCTCCGCACCCTCGACGGGGTTCACGATCGCGCCGGGGCCCCCGGCCATGATCGCGAAGACGAGCTCCGGCGGCGTGCTGAACGTGGGCGGGCACTCCGAGGCGTCGAGCACACCGATGCGTCCGGGGGTTCCCGCGCCGACGTAGACCAGGCGGCCACCCTGCGCCATGCGAGCGGCCGTCTCCTCGATGGCGGGCACGATCTGCGGCAGGGCGCGCTGCACCGCGGCGGGCACGGTGGCGTCCGCGTCGTTCATGGTCTGCGCGAGTTCCGCCACGCTCATCAGGTCGAGTTCCGCATAGCGCGGATCGCTGGCCTCCGTGGCCAGTCCGCCGAGATCCTCCAGGGTCATCGCTTTCCTCTGTTCCGGGGGTCGAGGCTGTCGCGCAGGCCGTCACCGAGCAGGTTCAGGCCGACGACGAGGAGCACCACGATCACACCGGGCGCGATCATCGTCCACGGCGCGATCGTCACGAGCGTGCGCGCCTCGAAGATCATCGAGCCGAGCGAGGGTGCCGGCGGCGGTGTGCCGAGACCGAGGAAGCTCAGCGAGGCCTCGGTGAGCACGGCCCATGACAGGGAGAGCGTGACCTGCACGATGATGATCGACGTGATGTTCGGCAGCACGTGCCGGAACATGGTCGCCATGCGACTCTGACCCGTGCTCTTGGCCGCCTTGACGTACTCGACCTCGCGCAGCGACAGCACGGGCCCTCGGGTGACGCGGATGAAGATCGGCACGTACACGATCGCGATGGCCACGGCGATGGTGAACCAGTTGCGGTCGAACACCGACGCGAGCGACAGGGCCAGCAGCAGCGGAGGGAACGCGAACAGCACGTTGGTGACCGCCGTGATCGCGCCGTCGGAGATGCCGCGGTAGAAGCCGGCGATGAGTCCGCACACGGTTCCGACGACGGTGGCGAAGGCCACCGCGACCACCGAGATCAGCGCCGAGTTGGCGACACCGGCGGCCACGCGGGAGAACACGTCGCGACCGAACTGATCGGTGCCGAACCAGTGCACGGCGGACGGCGGCTGCAGGCGGGACGGCGGATCCTGCGCGAGCGGGTCGAACGGCAGCAGCCCGAACGCCGAGACGAGGCTCAGCACCGCGAGCAGGACGACGATGATGAGGCCCGTGAGTCCACTGCGACTGCGCAGCAGGAGACGCACGCGCTCCATGCTGCGCCCGCCGCCGGGGGCGAGGGTCGGAGTCTGAGAGATGTCGGTCATGCGGCACGCACCCGAGGATCGATGACCCGGTAGAGCAGGTCGGTGAGCAGGTTGACGATGACGAAGGCGAGCGCGATCACGAGGACGGTGCTCTGCACGAGTGCGTATTCCTTCTGCTGGATGCCGAGGAGCACCTGTCGCCCGATGCCGGGGAGCGAGAAGATCTGCTCCACCACCACGGCGCCGCCGAGGAGGTAGCCGAACTGCAGGCCGGTCATCGTGACGATGGGAACCAGGGCGTTGCCGAGCACGTGACGCACCTGCAGCCGCCGCGGCGGGACGCCCTTCGCCCTGGCCGTGCGGATGAAGTCGTTGGCGCGGATCTCGAGCACCGCGGTGCGGGTCGTGCGCATGATCGGCGCGGCGATGCCGAAGCCGAGCACGATCGAGGGCAGCAGCATCTGCTGGAGGTTCAGCAGCGGGTCCTCGAACAGCGTGGCGTAGGCCTGACCGTTCGGGTTGAAGCCGAACGAGGAGGCGAGGATCGCCAGGAGCGCCGTCCCGAGCAGGAACGCGGGGATCGAGAGACCGGCGAGGCCGACGACCTGTCCGACGCCGTCGCGGAACGAGTCGGGCTTCGAGGCGGAGAGCATTCCGAGGGGGATGCCGATGGCCAGGGCGATCACGATCGAGAAGATCGCGAGCTCGAAGGTGACGGGAAGAGCGGCGGCGGTGAGATCGAGGACGCTCGTCTGGGCCCGAGAGGAGAACCCGAGGTTTCCGGTGAAGATGTTGCCCAGCCAGGAGAAGAACTGCACGAAGAGCGGCTGGTCGAGCCCGTAGTAGGCCTCGAGGGCTGCGCGTTGCGAAGGCGTGAGGGCGGCCGCCTCCGTGCCGAGGCCGGAGCTGATCTGATCGCCGGGGATGGCCCGCAGCATCAGGAAGACGAAGATGGCGACGCCGAGGAGCGTGCCGAGTGCGGCGACGATGCGTCGCAGCACGCTGTTGCGGAGGAGCTGTCTGAACATGCGCGTGTGGGGGTGCCTGTCGTCGGGGAGGGAGGGGGCGCGGGGTGGCCGCGCCCCCTCCGATCCGCTACTTGATGGAGGTGGTCCGCAGGTACTGCAGCGAGCCGTTCGCCATCGGGACGAAGCCGTCGACGGTCGCGGAGGTCGCGGTGTAGGTGTAGCTCGTGAACAGCCAGATCCACGCGGCGTTGTCCTCGAGGTTCTCGGAGACCTGCGCGTAGATGTCCTTGCGCTTCTCCGGGTCGGCCGTCTGGCGACCCTCGGCGAAGAGCGCGTCGAGCTCGGGCGAGGAGTATCCGGCGACCTTGTTCAGGTTTCCGGTGCTGGTGAAGTAGCGGCCGTACATGCCGTCGGGGTCGGGACGACCGCCGTTGAGGGCGACGGCGGCGTCGAAGTCGGCCGCGATCCAGCGGTCGACGAACGCGCCGGACTCGAGCACCTCGAGGTCGAGCGTGATGTTCGCGTCGGCCAGCTGCGCCTTGAGGTTCTGGGCCTCGTTCACCGACGTCGCGTACTCACCCTGGGAGACGATCGTCTTGATGGTGACGCCGTCCTCCTTGCCCGCCTTCTTCAGGTACTCGGCGGCCTTGTCGAGATCGCGTTCGGGGCACGGACGCGCCTCCGGGTCGGACTTGTACGCGGGAGAGGTGATGGGACCGGTGACTTCGCCCTCGCCGAGAGCTGCCGTGTCGAGCACCTCCTGGCGGTCGATCGCGCACTGCATCGCGAGTCGCACGTTGACGTCGGTCAGGTCACCGCGCGTGGCGTTCAGCTGCAGCGCGTGGTAGCTCAGCTGCGGGGTCGTGGCGACCTCGACGTTCGCGCCCTCGGCGGTCTGTGCGACCAGCGGGTCGTCGAAGACGGCCAGCTGCACGTTGCCGGACTGCATCGCCGACACGATCGATGACTCGTCGGGGATCACCCGGAACTCGACCGTGTCGAGCAGCGCCGCGTCGCCCCAGTAGTCCTCGTTCTTCGCCAGCGTGATCGACTGGCTCGCCTTGCGGTCGTCGAGGATGAAGGGACCGGTGCCGTTGGGCGTGGTGTTCAGCCCCTCTTCGGTGTCGTCCGAGGAGAGCATCGCCATGTTGATCACGGCGAGGTTCGCGGGAAGCGCGGCGTCGGGAGCGCTCAGGGTGAGGGTGACGGTGTTCTCGTCGGTGGCCTCGACCGCGGTGACGGAGGCGAGAGAGCTCGCTGCGACGGCCGCCGTCTCCTCGGCGGCGATGGCGTCGAGCGAGTACTTCACGTCTTCGGATCCGAAGGTGCTGCCGTCCGCGTAGGTGACGCCCTCGCGCAGGTGGAAGGTCACGGTGAGACCGTCTTCCGAGACGTCCCACGACTCGGCGAGGCCGGGGACCACGTTGAGGTCCTCGTCGAACTCGGTCAGCGTGCCGTACAGGTTCTGCAGGACGTTGACGGCCTGGAACTGCGTCGCCTTCCAGGGGAAGAGCGTGTCGGGATCGCTTGTGACGCCGATGACGAGGTCGCCGCCGGCCTCACCCGTCGACGGAGTGTCGGACGCGGGTGCGGAACAACCGGTGATCACGAGCGCCAAAGCGACACCCGTGGCTGTGAGAGCGCCGAATGACGCCCGCCGTGCTGTGCTCATTGCTGATTCCTCCTGGCTGGGACGCGTCGCCGTGGCGTCGGGTCAGGCTCTGTTGCCTGCCGCCCGCGAACATCGTCGGTCTGGGTTGGTACTAAAAGTACACGACAGACGCTACTGATGTAACAGAAGTTCCTCTACTGTTATGAACAGCGATCGGAGACCCTATGCCCCACGAAGCCGCCCGCGACGATGCCGGCGCACACCCCGTGCTCGTCCGCATGCGTGCGATCCGTCCCGAGCTGCGTCCGAGCGAGCAGCGCATCGCCGACCTCTTCCTCTCCGATCCGGCGGGGACCGCCGGACTCTCCATCGCCGAACTCGCCCAGCGCTGCGACACCTCGACCACCTCGGTGGTGAGGTTCTGCAAGCGCCTCGGCTACGAGCACGTGCGCGAGCTGCGCAACCACGTGCTGCGCGACGTCGAACGCGAGACGTTCGACACGGCCGCGCTCCCTGCCGTCTCCGGCGACATCGACCGCAACGACACGCTGTCCGACATCGTCGCGAAGGTGTCGCTGGCCGAGACCCTCTCGCTCGCAGACACCGCCAAGGTGCTCGACACGGAGTCACTGCGCGCTTCCGTCGACGCCATCACGTCCTCGACCAGGGTCGACATCTTCGGTGTGGGTGCGAGCTCCATCGTCGGACTCGACCTGCAACGCAAGCTCACCCGGATCGGGCGCACGGCACTGGACTGGTCGGACGCGCATGCTGCCTGGACCTCGGCGGCGACGCTCGGCCCCGGCAACGTCGCGATCGCGGTGTCGCACACCGGCACCACGACCGACACGATCGAGTTCCTGCTGCTCGCCCGCCAGACCGGGGCGACGACGATCGCGATCACGAACCATGCCGGCGCTCCACTGGCCGACCAGGCGGACATCGTCCTGACGACCGCCGCGCGCGAGACCGGCTTCCGGTCGGGTGCCCTCGGCAGCCGGATCGCCCAGCTGATGGTGGTCGACTGCATCTTCATCGGCGTCGCACAGTCGAACTACGACCGCTCGATGGAGGCTCTGCGCGACACCTTCGCCGCCGTCCACCGCGTGCGGAAGACGGGGGCGTGACCGCCCGCACCCGGCGAGCGCGAGCGGGGCTGTTCACCGCCTTCGCGGGCCTCGGGGTCACGGCCGCCTTCGTCCCCGCGGTCCTGCCCTCGACCGAACGCGCGATGGCGACCGACCTCAGCGCCGCGGTCCCCGCTCTCTTCGGCGGGCTCTTGATCGGAGTCTTGAGCTCGGGCCCGCTCTTGATGCGCCGTCCACCGCGCACCACGCTGATGCTCGGCAGTGCCCTCCAAGCCGTGGCGATCATCGCCGCGGCCGTGGCAGACGCCCCCGCCGTGTTCATCGCCGCGGCCGCCGTCGCCGGATTCGGATTCGGGCTGGTGGAGGCCTCGGGATCCGTGGCGGCGAAGTCCGTGGCCGCCGGCAGCGCGACGGGGCTGCTCAGCGCTCTGCTCGGCACGGTCGCGGTGTGCGCCGCGGTCACGCCCCTGCTCGTCGCCGTGGGGTCCGGAACGCGCCCGCTGCTCGGCATCCTGGCGATCGTGCCGCTCCTGGCGCTGGCGATGCTCGCGGGACCGGCGGCCCCGACCTCCCCCGCCGAGACTCCCGCACATCGGGACGTTCGCGGGCTGCTCGCGCTCCTGCCCTTCGCCGTCGCACTCCCCCTGTACGTCGGCGTCGAGACCGTGCTCTCCGGGTGGTCGGCGGTGATCCCGGAGCGGATCCTCGCGGTCGATCCGGGCCTCGCCGCGCTGGGGACCTCGGCGTTCTGGACACTCATGGCCGTCGGGCGGTTCAGCGCGGCGGGACTGCGCCGCCTCTCCGTCTCACCGATCGTGATCCTCGTGTCCGCCACGGGGGCCGCGGCGGTCCTGATGGCGACCGCGGGGATACTGGTGGAGTCCGCGCCGGGAGTGGCGCTCGGCGCGCTGGCCGCCGTGGTCGTCCTCCTCGCACCCAGCTACGGCCTCATCCTGGGACTCGCCCTCGATCGTCTCGACCCCGCGCGCAGCGCTGCGGTGACCGGCGCGCTCGTCGCCTGCGGGGCCGTCGGAGGGACGTTCGTGCCGACGGTGATCCTCCTGATCGGACGGGATCCGGCATCGAGTACGACGTTCCTCGTGTCTGCCGGGCTGTGCGCGCTCATCCCGGTGCTGATGCTGGTCGCCGCACGTTCCCCTCGTCGGGCTTCCGTACGCTGACATCTCCTGCACACCCGCCGATATCGTCGAGCCCTTCACGGATGCCGGAATACCGGAGCACCCACCCGCGAGTCCGGCGTAACGTCGACGACACACCCATCCGCAGCGAGGAGAGCACGCGTTGTCCACCGAGGTCCTGGCGATCATCATCAGCGCGATCGGCGTCGTGCTGACGATCACCGCGAGCCTCTTCGCTGCTGGCGCCTGGATGGTCCGCCGCATCGATGACCGCATCGATGCCGTCGATGAGAAGCTCAGCACCCGCATCGATGCCGTCGACGAAAAGCTCAGCACCCGCATCGACGCCGTCGACGAAAAGCTCAGCACCCGCATCGACGCCGTCTCCGAAACTCTGACCGCCCGCATCGACGCCGTCTCCGGAACTCTGACCGATCGCATCGATGCCGTATCCGAGACTCTGACCGCCCGGATCGATGCGGTTGCGGCCGATGTCACCGACCTGAAAGTCGCCGTCGCCCGGCTCGAAGGACCACCCCGACACCTGCTCACTGCGCGCCGGTGAGCAGGGTGTGCGGGGGCCTACCGGAGCACGAGAGCAGCGGCGCCGATGAGCGGCCCTTCGTCGCCGAGCCCCGAGCGCACGACGCGGGTACGGCGCGAGTACTCGTGGGCCGCGCTCGCGGTGAGTGCCTGCTGCACGAGGTCGATGTAGTCCGACGACACTCGCGAGAATCCGCCGCCGATGGCGACCACGTCGAGGTCGACGAGGGTCGCGGCATCCGCCAGCGCCTCCCCCACTTCGCGGGCCGAACGCTCGATCGCCGCTCGCGCGAGGGGATCGCCGGCCGCCGAGTCCCGCGCGAGGTCTTCGCCGGTGGCGCCGGTCCACCCCTGTTGCTGGGCCCATGCGGCGCTCGCGGGACCCGAGGCGATCTCCTCGAGCGTCAGGCCGCCCTCACGACGCACCTGACCGAGGTGACCGGCATTGCCGGTGGCTCCGGGAATGTAGGCGCCGTTCGCGACGAAGCCGCCGCCGACGCCGGTCGAGACCACGATCGACAGCGAGGCGCCGGCGCCCTGCGTGGCGCCGAGCCACGATTCCGCGAGCGCGAGAGCACCGCCGTCGTGGCCGAGCACGGTGCGCACGACGCCCCCGAGGACGGTGGACGCCGCGGCGCGGACCGCCTCTTCCAGGACGAAGCCGCGCGCGAGCGGCATGTTCACCGGCATGATCGCGCCGAGGGAGCGGTCGACGGGACCGGCACTGCCGATACCCGCACCGACGAGCTCCGCGTCGGCCGGAAGCGCGGCGAGCGCGTGCTCGACGATCGTGACGACGGCCGCGTCCAGAGACTCGAACGTGGCGTCCCGACCGGTCGGCTGGCGACTGCGACTCCCGGGGAGCAGCCGGCCGTCCTCCGCGACGAGTGCGGCCTCCATCTTCGTGCCGCCCACATCGACGGCGAGCGCGTAGCGCGTCACTGGGGGTCGAGCCCGAGGTCGTCGAGGTCGAAGGCCGCGCGCCATTCCAGGCCCTCGGCTTCGATCGCGGCCTGTGCGCCGGTCTTCCGGTCGACGATCACGGCGACCGCGACGATCTCGGCGCCTTCTTTGCGCAGGGCTTCGACGGCCTTGAGCGCGGACTGGCCCGTGGTCGAGGTGTCTTCGAGCACCACGACGCGCTTGCCCTTGATGTCTGCGCCCTCGATCTGACGACCGCGTCCGTGGTCCTTGGGCTCCTTGCGCACGACGAAGGCGTCGAGCGGGGTGTCGGTGGCGACCGACGCGTGCAGCACCGCGTTCGCGATGGGGTCGGCGCCGAGTGTCAGCCCGCCGACCGCCACGACGTCGAGGTCGCCGATCAGGTCGAGCATGATGCGGCCGATCGCGGGAGCGGCCCGGTGGTCCAGGGTGAGCTTGCGCATGTCGACGTAGTACGTCGCCTGCTTGCCGCTGGAGAGGGTGAAGTCGCCGTGGAACACCGCCTCATCCTTGATGAGGTCGAGGAGTGTCTGGCGGTCTGCGTCGAGTGCGGTCACGGCATCCAGTGTAGGAGGCACACCCTAGGCTTGAGGCATGCGCTTGGCCACCTGGAACGTCAACTCCATCCGCACCCGCGTCACCCGCACCGTCGAATTCGCCGTCCGCGAAGACATCGACGTGCTGGCGATGCAGGAGATCAAGTGCAAGCCGGAGCAGTTTCCCTACGCGCCGTTCGAGGAGGCCGGGTACCACGTCGAGGTGCATGGGCTGAACCAGTGGAACGGGGTCGCGATCGCGAGCCGCCTGCCGATCACCGATGTGCGCACGGCCTTCGACGGAATGCCGGGCTTCGCCAAGGGCCACGAGGGTCCGGATGCTCCTCTCGAGGCGCGCGCTCTCGGCGTCATGGTCGACGGAGTCCGGGTGTGGAGCCTCTACGTGCCCAACGGCCGGTCCCTGGAAGACCCCCACTATCTGTACAAGCTGCACTGGCTGGAGCAGCTCAAGAAGTCGACCGCGGCCGAGCTCTCGGCGAACCCCGACCTCCCGCTCGCCCTGGTCGGCGACTTCAACATCATCCCGTTCGATCACGACAACGGCGACCCCGACATCGTGATCGGCCGCTCCACCCACGTCTCCCCGCAGGAGCGCGACGCGTTCTTCGCGTTCCAGGATGCCGGGGTCACCGACGTGGTGCGCCCGCTGATTCCCGAGGGCTTCACCTACTGGGACTACCAGCGGCTGAAGTTCCCCCGCAACGAGGGCGTCCGGATCGACTTCGTCCTGGGCTCGCGCACGCTGGCCGAAGCGGTCACCGGAGCCTCCATCCACCGTGACGAGCGCAAGGGCGAACAGCCCAGCGACCACGTACCGGTGGTGGTCGACCTCGATGGGCGCCGGTTGGGCACCGGTGGCGCTGAGGACGACGACGACCTGCCGATGATCTTCTCCTGAATGCCGATCCGATGAGCGTGCGACTGATCGCCACCGACCTCGATGGCACCCTCCTGGACTCGACGTCGTCGGTCAGCACGCGCACCCGCGCGGCGCTCGACGCGGCACGGGAGCGCGGCATCCATGTGGTCCCCGTGACGGCCCGCCAGCCGATCGGACTGCGAGCCATCGCCGCGGATGCGGGTTTCGACGGATGGGCCCTGTGCAGCAACGGCGCCTACGCCGTGCGCCTCGACGACGGACGGATGCTCTTCGCGGAAGAGCTTCCACCCGAGACGATCCGTGCCCTCGCCGAGGCTCTGCGCGCGAGCATCCCTGGCCTGTTGTTCGCGAGCGTGCGCGAGGCCGGCGAGACGTTCGTGGCCGAAGACGGTTACGCCGCGATCGCTGCACTCACCGACCACAAGCGCGACCCCGCCACGATGGGCGGCGTGCCGCTGGAGCAGGTGCTCGCCGCCCCCAGCCTGAAGTTCGTGATCCGCCACCCCGAACTCGCGCCCGACGCGCTGTTCGACACGGTACGTTCTCTCGGGCTGACCGGCTTCGAGGCGACGCTCTCGGGCGCTCCGTTCGTGGAGGTCATGGCCGAGGGCGTCACCAAGGCCACCGGCTTGGCCCGACTCTGCGAGCACCTCGGTATCGACCGCACCCACGTGGTGGCCTTCGGCGACGCGCTCAACGACGTCGAGATGCTCCGCTGGGCAGGGCGCGGCGTCGCGATGGCCGACGCCGAACCCCTCGTGCAGGATGCCGCAGACGAAACGACCTCCTCCAACGATCAGGACGGTGTGGCGCGGGTGATCGAGCGGCTTCTCGGCTGAGGCTCAGCCCTCGAACGTCCCGACCTGCGGCACCCGATCGGTCCGCGCGTAGCGGAGCAGCATCACTCCGGCCTCGTCGACGATCGGCGGCTCCAACAACCGCAGCACCGAGGGAAGCGCATCGTCGTCGAACACCTTCTTGCCCGCGCCGAGCAGCAGCGGATACACCCAGAGGTTCAGCTCGTCGAAGAGCCCCTCGGCGAGCAGCGTGTGGACGAAGTCGATGCTGCCGATCACGTGCACTTCGCGGTGGGCCGCCCTCATCGCCGCGACCTCCGCGGCGAGGTCGGCACCGACGCGCGTGCTGCCCTCCCAGTCGAGCGTGAGATTCGCATCCCGGGTCGCGACGTACTTGGGCACGCGGTTGAAGAGCCTGCCGATGTCGCCGGACTCGCCCGAGGTGTGATGCGGCCAGTATGCGGCGAAGATGTCGTACGTGCGCCGGCCGAGCAGCAGCGCGTCGAGCCCGCGCATGCCCTTCTCGATCTCAGGCCCGACACCGGACGAGGGGTATCCGGCCTGCCAGCCGCTGAACCGGAAACCGCCGGAGGGGTCCTCATCGGTGCCGCCCGGCCCCTGAGCGACGCCGTCGAGGGAGGTGAAGAGATCGATCAGGATGCGGCCGGAAGCCTGTTGTTCATCGGGATACGGGCTGTTCATGTCGTGCTCCCTAGGTCAGTCGTGCGATGCGGAAGGTGTCGGCGAACGAGTCCAGCAGCGATTCGTCGCCCCGGACGACCGCGACGATGTCCTGCGCGAGGGCCTCTGCCGGGGTGACATCGCCGCCGATGAGGCGACGGATACCGGGTCCGGCGACGATCACCGCGTCCGGAGCGCCGTCGGGAAGACGTGCGCCGACCGGCGGCGCCGGAGGTGCGATCTGCGCGACCCGGAGCTCGCCGCCGTGCACGGACGCGCGGAGCGCGACGTCGCCGACATGCAGCTCGTACTCGGCATCCACGGCGGATTCCGCCTGGAATGCCGTGCGCAGGGCCATCGTGAGCGAGTCGGGCGTGACGACGTCACCCTCTGCGGGATCCCCCATCGCCTGGAACCCCCATCGTCCGAGGGCGAGCATGATCGGCTCGAACGAGCGCCCGTACGGGGTGAGTTCGTACACGAGCCCGCAATTGAGCAGCGGCACCCGCCGTACGACCCCACCCTCCTGGAGATCCTTCAGCCGGGTGGACAGGATGTTGGTCGGAATGCGCGGCAGGCCCTGCTTGAGGTCGGTGTAGCGACGGGGTCCGACGAGCAGATCACGGACGATGAGCAATGCCCACCGCTCCCCGATCAGCTCGACCGCCGTCGTCACACCGCAGTATTGGCCGTAGCTGCGCGCCCCCATGTCAGGCCGACGCGGCGGTGTCGGCCACGTGGTCCGGCCCGTTCTCGACGGCTTCGGGGGTCATGTAGAGGAAGCCGAGGGAGTTGCCGTCCGGGTCGTCGAGGTCGCGCGAATACATGAAGCCGTAGTCCTGCGCGGGCTTCGGCTCGGATCCACCGGCGGCCAGGCCCTTGGCGAGGATCGCGTCGACCTCCTCGCGCGAATCCTGGCTGAACGCGACCGACACCTGCAGAACGTCGTTCGGGTCGGCGATGGGCTTGTCGGTGAACGTCTCGAAGTACTCACGCCGGAGGATCATGAAGTAGATGTCCTCGCTCCACACGACGCACGCGGCGTTCTCGTCGGTGAACGGAGGGCTGATCTCACAGCCCAGCGCCACGTAGAAGGCCTTGGCGCGTTCGAGGTCACGGGTGGGCAGATTCACGAAGACCTTGGTCATGTCGACTCCCTTGTCGGTGTGGATATCGGTGTGGACCCATCGATCGTGAGCCCTGTCGACCAGCTTGTAAAAAACAACTTTGCTTGTCAATAGCAAGTGATCGCTGGCAAGCAATCGTTCCTACCCACCGATCCGCCGCCAGGGGGATGCCGCGGCCGACGCCCCGCCCTACGGTGGAGGGATGGCCGCCGAACCGTTCACCCGCACGCCGACCGAACGCGAACGGCGCAACGACCTCTTCCTGGCGCTCGCACTCTTCGTCGGCGCGATCCTCAGCGCAGCCCTGTCCTCGATCGCGCAGGTGTACGGCGACGAGCAGGCCGAGCTGTGGACCGCGCTCGTGTACGCGGTCGTCGTCGCCATCCCTCTCGCCTTCCGTCGTCGTTGGCCCGGCACCGTCGCGGTGGTCGTCTCCGTCGCCTACTTCGCCGCCGTCACCGTGCGGGTTCCCGAGATCTATGTCGGGAACATGGCGATGTTCATCGCCCTCTACACGGTCGGCGCCTGGATGAACGACCGCCGGCGTGCACTGATCGTGCGGGTGGCGATCATCGTCGGCATGTTCCTGTGGCTGCTGATCACGATGTACCGCGATGCGATCACGGAGGCGGACGACGCCGATGTCATCGCCGGAGCCATGTCACCCTACGTCGCGTTCATGCTCATCCAGCTCCTGCTGAACGTGCTCTACTTCGGCGGTGCGTACTACTTCGGCGAGCGCTCGTGGGCGGCCGCGGAGCAGCGGTCGGTGCTCGAAGATCGCACGGTCGAGCTGGAACGCGAGCGCGAGGTCACGGCGGCACAGGCCGTCGCCCTCGACCGGGTGCGGATCGCCCGCGAGCTGCACGACGTCGTCGCCCACCACGTCTCGGTGATGGGCGTGCAGGCGGGGGCGGCGCGTCTGGTGCTCGATCGCGACACCACCGAGGCCGCACGCATCCTCTCCGGCATCGAGGGGTCGGCGCGCGACGCGATCCACGAGCTGCGCCAACTGCTGGAGACTCTGCGCACGCCCGGCGGCGAGGCCACCGACACCGCCTCCACACTCACCCTCGACGACATCGCCGCGCTCGCCGAAGCATCGACCGAGGCGGGGCTGCCGACCGACTATGCCGTGATCGGCGAACCCGTCCCGGTTCCCTCCCTCGTCGCCGTGAACCTGTACCGGATCGCACAGGAGTCGCTGACGAACGCCCGTCGCCATGCGGGCTCCGGTGCCACCGCCGATGTCCGTGTGCGCTACGACGACGACGGCGTCGAGGTCGAGATCGTGAACACGGGGCGCGCGGTCACCCACGTGCGTCCGGGGCTCGGTCAGCTGGGAATGCGAGAACGCGCCGCGGCATCCGGCGGCACTCTCGAGGTGACCTCCCGGCCGCTCGGCGGGGTGCGCGTGCGGGCCAGGGTGCCGCTCCCGACCCCGGACCGGGCGGGAGCGCGCCGATGAACGGCCCGATCCGTGTGCTGCTGGTCGATGACCATGCGCTGCTGCGCGCGGGCTTCCGCACCATCCTCGACACCCAGCCCGACATCACCGTGGTGGGGGAAGCGTCCTCGGGCGCGGAGGCCGTCGCTCAGGCATCCGCGCTGCACCCCGACGTCATCACGATGGACGTGCAGATGCCCGACATGGACGGTATCGAGGCGACCCGACGAATCGTCGCCGACCCGGAGATCACCGCGGCCATCGCGATCGTCACCACGTTCGATCGCGACGACTACCTGTACCAGGCACTGGATGCGGGAGCCAGTGGCTTCCTGCTCAAGAACGCCGGTGCCGAAGACCTGATCGCCGCCGTCCGCGCGCTCGCCGCCGGCGACGGGATGCTCGCTCCCGAGGTCACACGCCGCGTTCTGGCACGGTTCGCCGCCGCCCCCGCACAGCCGATCGCGGCCCCCTCGATCGAGAGCGCCGCGATCCCGAGGCTCACCCTCGCCGAGCCCCTCACCGAGCGCGAGGCCGAGGTGCTGACGCTGCTCGCCGACGCCCGCAGCAACTCCGAGATCGCCAGGGCGCTGTTCATCGGTGAAGCCACGGTGAAGACGCATGTCTCCCGCATCCTGCAGAAGCTCGGCGCGCGCGACCGGGTGCAGGCGGTGGTCCTCGCGCATCGCATGGGTCTGGCGTGAGCACCGCGGCCCGCCGCGCGCGCTAGCCTCGGAGCCATGCCCGAAGCCGCACCCCTGTCCCGTCCGATCCTGGCGGGGGTCGTGACGGCACTCGTCGGATTCACCAGCTCCTTCGCCGTCGTGCTGACCGGGCTCGACGCCGTGGGAGCGGACGCGGCGCAGGCGGCGAGCGGACTCCTCGCGGTCAGCCTCACGATGGGACTCGCGTGTGTGGTGCTCGCGTGGCGGTATCGGATGCCGATCACGGTCGCGTGGTCCACACCGGGTGCGGCACTCCTCGTCGCGACCGGCACCGTCGAGGGCGGCTGGTCGGCGGCGGTCGGCGCGTTCCTGGTCACCGCCGCCCTGATCCTGCTCACGGCTCTCTGGCCCGCGCTCGGCGCCCTGATCGCGCGCATCCCTCCGTCGATCGCGCAGGCCATGCTCGCCGGTGTCCTGCTGCCGCTGTGCCTGGCGCCGATCACGGGCATCGTCGCGAACCCCTGGGGCGTGGTGCCGGTCGTGCTCACCTGGCTGGTGTTCGCCCGCCTCGCGCCGCGCTGGGCGGTACCGCTCGCCTTCGTGGCGGCGACCGTGGTCGTCGCAGTGTCACTGATCGGCGCGGGCAGCACGTTCGACGCCGCGCTGCTTCTGCCGCGCCTCGAGTTCACCGCCCCGACGTTCACGGTCGGCGCGCTGGTCGGTCTCGCCCTCCCCCTGTTCATCGTGACGATGGCCTCGCAGAACGTCCCGGGGATCGCGATCATGCGCAGCTTCGGATACGAAGTGCCGTGGCGCCCGGCGATGCTCGTGACGGGTGTCGGCACCGCGCTCGGCGCCACCGCCGGTGGGCACGCGATCAACCTCGCCGCGATCAGCGCCGCCCTCGCCGCCTCACCGGATGCCGATCCCGACCCGAAACGTCGCTGGGTCGCCGGCGTCTCGACCGGGGCGTCGTACCTCGTGCTGGCGGTGTTCTCCGCCGCGTTCGCCGCGCTCGTGGTGCTCGCGCCCACGGCGGTGATCCCCGCCGTGGCCGGTCTGGCGCTCTTCGCCGCCTTCGGATCGTCGGTGCAGCAGGCCATCGACGATCCCGGCGAGCGCATCCCCGCCGTGGTGACCTTCCTGGTGGCCGCCTCCGGGATCGCGGTGCTCGGCGTCAGCGCCGCGTTCTGGGCGCTCATCGCCGGGCTCCTGGTGCGCACGGTGCTGCGCGCAGGGCGCTCCTGATCCCCTCCTCCCCCGGACGGGTGATCCCACGGACTCCGCCGCAGGGGGGATGCCCTGGAATGCCCACGGTCCGTAGCGTGAAGACATGACCACAGGAATGCTCGAACTCTCCGGCATCACCAAGAGCTACGGCTCTCGGCGCGTGCTCGATGACGTGTCCTTCACGGTCGCCCCCGGGCGACTGACGGGCTTCGTCGGCGGCAACGGCGCCGGCAAGACCACCACCATGCGCATCGTCCTCGGCCTGCTCTCTTCGGACGGTGGCGACGTCACCCTGGACGGGGCGCCGGTCACCGCGGAGGATCGCCGGCGCTTCGGCTACATGCCCGAGGAACGCGGTCTCTACCCCAAGATGAAGGTGCTCGAGCAGATCGTGTACCTCGCGCGGCTGCACGGCTTCGGCAAGCAGGATGCCACCGAGCGAGCGACGACTCTGCTCACCGAGCTGGGCCTCGGCGAACGACTGAACGACACGATCGAGTCCCTGTCGCTGGGCAACCAGCAGCGTGCGCAGATCGCCGCCTCACTCGTGCATGACCCCGAGGTGCTGATCCTCGACGAGCCGTTCTCCGGCCTCGACCCCCTCGCGGTCGACGTGGTCGCGGGCGTCCTGCAATCCAGCGCGGCGAAGGGTGCGTCCATCCTCTTCTCGTCCCACCAGCTCGACGTGGTCGAGCGCCTGTGCGACGACCTCGTCATCCTCGCCGGTGGCACGATCCGCGCGGCCGGTTCCCGCGACGCACTGCGCGCCGAGCACGCCCGTGACCGCTACGAGTTGGTCTCGGCAGGTGACGCCGGCTGGTTGCGCACCGAACCCGGCGTGACGGTCGTCGACTTCGAGGGCGGGTACGCGCTGTTCGATGCGGACGGTCCCGAGACCGCTCAGCGGGTGCTCCAGTCCGCGGTGCAGCGCGGAGATGTCGCGAGCTTCGCCCCCAAGCATCCGTCCCTCGCCCAGATCTTCAAGGAGGTCATCCGATGAGCGCTCCGACCCCCGTCCGCAGCCCCAACGGCATCTGGCTCGTCGCCGAACGCGAGATCGGATCGAAGCTTCGCAGCAAGGCCTTCCTGATCTCCACCGGCATCCTGCTGGTGCTCGCCCTCGCCGGCATCATCCTCGGTGGCTTCGCGAGCAAGAACACCGACGCGATGCCGGTCGCCGCGACCGCCGAGACCGCGGCCGCCGTGTCCACCCTCCCGAACGTCGAAGTCACCGAGGTGTCCGACCAGGCCGCCGCCGAGAAGCTCGTCCGCGATGACGAGGTCGATGCCGCGGTGCTCCCGGGCGACGGCCCCTCCGGCTACACGATCATCGCGCTGCAGGACGCCCCCGGCTCGCTCGTCTCGGCGCTGTCGATCTCACCCGAGGTCGTCATCCTGGAGCCGGCGACGACCAACCCTCTCCTGCGCTACTTCATCGCGATCGCCTTCGGACTCGTGTTCATGATGGCGGCGGCGACGTTCGGCGGCACGATCGCGCAGAGCGTCGTGGAGGAGAAGCAGACGCGCGTGGTCGAGGTGCTGCTCTCGGCGATCCCGGCGCGCACGCTGCTCGCCGGGAAGGTGATCGGCAACACGGTGCTGGCGATGGGGCAGATCCTCGCCCTGGCGGCGGTGGCGACGATCGGTCTGATCGTCACGGGTCAGCGCGAGGTGCTCACCACGCTCGGGTCGCCGATCATCTGGTTCGCGGTCTTCTTCCTGTTCGGGTTCATCCTGCTGGCGGCGATGTTCGCGGCTGCGGCGTCGATGGTCTCGCGACAGGAGGACATCGGCTCCACGACCACACCGATCACGATGCTGATCATGGCCCCGTACATCCTGGTCATCGTCTTCAACGACAACCCGCTGGTGCTGACGATCATGTCGTACGTGCCGTTCTCCGCTCCGGTCGGTATGCCGATGCGCCTGTTCGTCGGCGAGGCGCAGTGGTGGGAGCCGCTACTGAGCCTGGTGATCCTGCTCGCCAGCTGTGTGGCGGCGATCGTCATCGGCGCGAAGATCTACGAGAACTCGCTCCTGCGCATGGGCTCACGGGTCAAGCTCTCGGAGGCCCTGCGCGGCTGACGCGCACCCACCGCCGACACCCCGTCTGAGTGTCGAAACCCCCTGCTGCCGACGTCGGCAGCAGGGGGTTTCGGCGCTCAGCGGGGGTCTCGAGCGATCAGATCACGTCGTCGCCGAGGGTGGTGGGGTTGCCGAAGCGGTGGTTCGTGATCGACACGGCCTGCTCGTGCAGGAACGGGAGCATCTCGACGCGGCCGGCACCGGTCACGGCATGCGACCACACCGCCACGTCCGGGCTGCCCTCGAGCGCCTCGAACAGCGCGGATGCCTCGCCACCGACCAGACGGACCCGCTGCCACGTGTTCGCCGCCTTGGCGTAGCGCGTGGTCCATGCGGCATCCGACTCGCGCTTCACGGTCACGCCCTGCGCACGCAGCACCTTCTCGATGCGGGAGGGCAACGCCGGAGCCGACACCGTGAACGGGCTGCCACTGCGGAGGGCGGCGGCGAGCACACGGACCCCGTCGGCGAGCACCGCGTCCTCGGAGATGCGCACGTCGACCGCGACCGGGCGGTAACGGAAGAGGTTGCGCTCGACGCCGAGGTCGGACTTGTCCGACACGGCGCCGAACTCGTCGATCCAGGCGCGCTCATCGGATGCGGCGGCGCGCCGCAACCAGTCCGACGAGGTCGCATCGACATCCGCCCCCGCGGCGTCGAGCAGGGCGGCGACGGCCGGAGCGACGGCGGCACCGGGAGAGACAGCGGGAAGCTCCGCCGGAACCCACTCGCCGAGGCCGTGGAGATAGTTGGGTCCGCCGGCCTTCGCGCCCGCACCCACGGCCGAGCGCTTCCACCCGCCGAACGGCTGACGCTGCACGATCGCACCGGTGATGCCGCGGTTCACGTAGAGGTTGCCCGCCTCGACGCGGTCGAGCCACGTGGTGACCTCACCGGAGTCGAGCGAGTGGATGCCGGCCGTGAGGCCGTAGTCGACCGCGTTCTGCAGGCGCAGCGCCTCGTCGAGGTCCTTGGCGTGCATGATGCCCAGCACCGGGCCGAAGAACTCGGTCAGGTGGAAGTACGACCCCTCGCGCACACCGGTCTTCACACCCGGCGTCCACTGCGTGCCCTCGGCGTCGAGCTTTCGCGGCTCGACGAGCCAGCGCTCACCCTTCTCCAACGTCGTGAGCGCCCTGAGCAGCTTGCCGTCGGCGGGCTCGATGATCGGACCCATCTGGGTGGCGGGGTCATCGGGCAGACCCACGCGCATCGACGTGACGGCATCGACGAGCTGACGCTCGAACCGCTTCGAGTCGGCGACCGATCCGACGAGGATCGCGAGGGATGCCGCGGAGCACTTCTGCCCCGCGTGCCCGAACGCGCTGCGCGCGACGTCGGCGGCGGCCAGGTCGAGGTCGGCGGACGGCGTGACGATGATCGCGTTCTTCCCGCTCGTCTCGGCGAGGAGCGGCAGGTCGGGGCGGAAGGAGCGGAACAGCTGCGCCGTCTCGTACGCCCCCGTGAGGATCACCCGATCCACCGCGGGTCCGGCGACCAGGCGGGTGCCGAGGTCACGGGAGGCCAGGTCGACGAGCGCGAGCAGATCGCGCGGCACACCGGCGGCCCACAGCGCCTCGACCATCACGGCACCGCAGCGCTGCGTCAGCTTCGCGGGCTTGATGATGGCGGCCGAGCCCGAGGCCAGCGCCGCGAGCACCCCGCCGGCGGGGATCGCGACCGGGAAGTTCCACGGCGGCGTGACCACGGTGACCTTCGACGGCACGAACTCCGCACCCGAGACGGTCTCGAGGTCCTTCGCACGCTCGGCGTAGTAGTGCGCGAAGTCGATGGCCTCGCTCACCTCCGGGTCGCCTTCGGCGATGGTCTTGCCCGCCTCGTGGGCCATGATCTCCAGGAGCTGCCCACGACGAGCCGCGAGTTCGTCTCCGGCGCGATGCAGCACGGCGGCGCGCTCGGCAGCGGGGAGGGCGGCCCACTTCTCGGCCGCGGCGGTCGCCGCGGTGAAGATGCCGTCCAATTCGGCTTCCGTCTCGACCTTGGCGATCGCGATCGTGTCCAGCCCCAGGGTCGATCCGACCGAGCGACCGAGGATCGCCCGTCCCCACGCGCGGTTGGCGGCGATCGCGGGATCGGTGTCGGCCTGGTTCCGGAAGCCGTCGGTCGTTGCGGCGTCTGCCTCTGCGGTGCGGTCCTGCACACGGTGCGGACCGGGGACGAACCCGGGCTCATCCGTCGCGAGCGCGGCCAGCGAGCGCTCGAAGCGCTCCCGCTCCCGGGTCAGCAGGGTCGGGTTCGAGGCCAGTTCGAACACCGCCGACATGAAGTTCTCGGAGCTGGCGTTCTCCTCGAGACGACGCACCAGGTAGGCGATCGCCACATCGAATTCGGCCGGGTTCACGACCGGCGTGTAGAGCAGGAGGCGACCGACGTCCTTGCGGACGGCCTCGGCCTGCCCGGTCGCCATGCCGAGCAGCATCTCGTACTCGACCAGCGGGTCCGCACCCGTCGGATCCGCCACGCCCCGTGCCTGGGCGAGCAGCCACGTGTAGGCGATGTCGAACAGGTTGTGACCCGCGATGCCGATGCGCACGGCGTCCAGGCGCTCCGGCGTCATGGCCCAGTCGAGCACCCGCTTGTAGTTGGTGTCGGAGTCCTGCTTGGTGCCGTAGGTGGCGAGCGGCCAGCCGTGGATCGCCGCGTCGACCTCTTCCATCGCGAGGTTCGCGCCCTTGACCACGCGCACCTTGATCGGCGCTCCGCCCTTGGCGCGGCGGGCGGCGGCCCACTCCTGCAGGTGCTGCATGGCACCGAGCGCATCCGGCAGATACGCCTGCAGCACGATGCCGGCTTCGAGGTTCTCGAGCCCCGGCTGGTCGAGGATGCTCGTGAAGGCCGCGATCGTCAGGTCGAGGTCGCGGTACTCCTCCATGTCGAGGTTGATGAACTTCGCCTTGCCCTCGGCCTCGGCCGCAGCCGCCAGTTCGTAGAGCGGGGTGAGCTTCTCGACGACGTCTGCGACGGCCTCGTCGAACGACCACATCGAGAGCTGGCTGACGACGCTCGAGACCTTGATCGAGACGTAGTCGACGTCGTCACGGGCGAGGAAGTCACGGGTGCCGCGCAGACGGTGTCCTGCTTCACGCTCGCCCAGCACCGCTTCGCCGAGGAGGTTCAGGTTGAGGCGGTTGCCACTCTTGCGGAGCTTCGCGATCGCGGGGCCCAGCTTGGCGGGGGTCGCATCGAGCACCAGGTGCCCGACCATGGCGCGCAGCACACGACGGGAGATCGGCACGACGACACCGGGCAGCTTGGGCGCCCAGAAGCCGCCCGTCTTGATCGCGGCGCGCAGGTAGCCGGGCAGCAGACTCGGGGTGATGTCACTCAGCTCGGCGAGCGTGCGCCCGGCGACGCGCAGATCTTCGGGTCGCATCACGCCGTCGACGAAGCCGACCGTGAACGCGAGCCCGTTCGGGTCTTTCAGGACCTCGGAGAGGCGCTGGGCGGCAGGCTCGACGGGGTGGGTCTCGCTCTCGGCGAGCCAGCGCTGCACGAGGGCGGCGACCTCTTCGGTGCGGGGAGTGGTGGTGTCGGCGGCGACAGGCATCGGTGGGACCTTCCAAGAGAGCGCACACCGGGGTTTCGTGTGCGGCTGGATCATTGTCCTGCCACTCGGTAGGCTCCGTCTATCAACCGATTCGAGTGGGTTCTGTTCACTCTGACTGAACGGATGGAACGCGCGTGCTGGACGTCAATCGGCTGCGGATGCTGGTGGAGCTGTCGCGGCGCGGAACGCTGTCGGCCGTCGCCGATGCCCTCTCCTACAGCAAGGCCTCGGTGTCACAGCAGCTGAGCGCACTGGAGCGCGATGTGGGCGTGCCGCTGCTGCGCCGGGTGGGGCGCGGAGTGCAGTTCACCCCGCAGGGGAACGTGCTCGTCGCCGAGGCCATCGGCATCCTCGATCAGCTCGAACACGCCGAGGTCGCCGTGGCTGAATCGCTCACCGAGGTGACGGGCACCGTGGGCATCGCGGTGTTCCAGTCGACGGCGCACTCCCTCCTCCCCCGCGCCCTCCGGGCCCTGAAGGATCGGCACCCCGCATTGCGCGTCGAGGTCACCGAGTGCGACCCGGAGACCGGCCTCGTCGGGGTGTCCAGCCGGGACTTCGACCTGATCCTGGCCGAGCAGTACCCCGGACGCACCCGCCCGATCCACGCGGATCTCGACAGGGTGGAGCTCGCGCATGATGCGATCGCGCTCGCCCGACGCCCCGGAGCCCCGACCCCTGCGGATGCCTTCGCCGCACTGTGGTCGACCCGCGGGGAGCCCTGGGTGCTCGAGCCCGCCGGTACCGCTTCGCGAGCGTGGGCGGAACAGCTGTGCCGCACGGCCGGCTTCGAACCGGACGTGCGCTACGAGATCGCCGACCTCACGGCACATGTGCGACTGATCCATGCGGGGCTCGCCGTCGGGCTGCTGCCCGACCTGGTGTGGGCGGGTGACACCCCGACCGTCGACCTCACCCCGCTCCCTCATGACCCACGGCGCGAGATCTTCTCCTCGGCGCGCCGCGTGTCGGCGGATGCCCCGTCGATCCGTGCGGTCCGCAGCGCGCTGGCTGACGCGGCCACGCACAACCTCCCGGACTGAGGCGCCGGGAGCCGGACCGCGCACCCGGGAATATGCATGCACATGCATCTGTTCAGTCCCGTGTACCCGGACGATGGAGTCCGATCCCCTCCGTCCGAAAGGCACTTCTGTGAGCACTCCCGTCATCGACCGCACCGCACCGACCGAGCACCCCGTCCTCGACGTCCTCGCCGGCCGCTGGAGCCCCCGCGCTTTCGACGCGCAGAACACGATCGACGAGGCCAAGCTCGCCACCGCGCTCGAAGCGGCCCGTTGGAGCCCGTCCGCCAACAACACGCAGCCCTGGCGCTTCATCGTCGCCCGCCGCGGCACCGCCCTGCACGCGCAGGTGGTCGACGCGCTGATGGGCTTCAACCAGGCCTGGGCGGGCAACGCCGCCGTCCTGGTCGTCGCCGTGGCCGAGACCGCGACCGCCGACGGCACGCCCCTCACCCACGCCCTCTACGACCTCGGCCAGGCTGTCGCGCACTTCTCGGTGCAGGCACACCACGACGGCCTGCTCGTGCACCAGATGAGCGGCTTCGACCCCGAGGTCGTCCGCGAGTTCGCCGATCTCGAACCGCGCTTCGTCCCGGTCACGGTCTTCGCGGTCGGCGAGTTCGGTGACGTGAGCGCGCTCCCCGAAGTGCTGCAGGAGCGCGAGGTGGCGCCGCGCGTCCGTCGCCCCATCGCCGAGTCGGTCATCCTCAGCGCCTGACACCCGGTCGGGCACCCGTTCTGGGGGTGCTGCCACAGACATCCCCCAGGCTGCGCAGAAGCGTCGAACCTAGGGTTGCTCGGGTGCTCCACGCTCACCCTCAGCTTCCTCCCGCTCGGCACTTCGCGCTCACCTGGGGGATCGCCGATCAGCACGGAGGGATGACGAGCGCGATGCTGCGGCGCTCGCGGGCGTTCCGCCGTCTCGGCGGAGTCGACGTGGACATCCTGACGCTGGACGACCGCCCCGACTACCCCGAGTTCGCGGATCGTCTCCACGCCGCAGGTGAGCTCATCGACGGGTTGCGCATCCGCAACCTCTGGGACGAGCTGCGTCGGGAGTCGCCCCGACCACGCGGGACCACGCCGACCGCCGCGGAACTGCTGGTGCCGCAGGCGGGCGACGTGGTCGCGTCCCACGACGGCACCGTCCTGAGCCGCGCACGCCGCGACGATGCCGGCCGGATGCTGGTGGATCGGTTCCGCCGCGACGGCTCGCTGCTCGCCACCGAGCGCCCCGGCGACGACCGGAAGGTCGTGCTCTACTCGACGGACGGCGCACCGCTGCGGGGGTGGCGCACGACGTGGGGCCTGTACCGCTGGTGGTTCGACCGCCTGACCGGCAAGGCACCCAGCTTCCTGCTGGTCGACTCGAAGACGGCCGCGCGCTCGGTCGCCGACTATCGGCGGGACAACGTCGTCACGGTGCACATCGTCCATGCGTCGCATCGCGTGGGCGGGCGGCCGGGGACGCTCCGGGCGACACGCGAATCCGTGCTGCGTCGCGCCGGGGAGTTCGACGAGATCGTCGTCCTCACGTCGCGACAGCGCACCGATCTCATCGAGGATCTCGCCGCGATCGACGTCGCGGCCCGGGTCCGCACGATCCCGAACGCGGTCGCCCTGCCCCCGCGCGCTGCCGTGACCCGCGACGCGTCACGCGGCGTCGTCGTCGCCTCACTCACACGCCGCAAGCGACTCGAACACGCGGTGGAGGCCGTCGCTGTCGCCCACTCCGCCGATACGACGATCGATGCCGACATCATCGGAGAGGGCCCACGCGAAGCAGCCCTGGAAGAGCACATCCAGCACCTGCACGCCGACGGTCATGTGCACCTGCGCGGATACGACTCCGACGCACGCTCAGCGTTCCGTTCCGCGGGATTCAGCCTGCTCACATCGACCTCCGAAGGGCTGCCGCTCGTGCTCGTGGAGAGTATGGCCGCCGGCTGCATCCCGCTCGCCTACGACATCCGCTACGGCCCTGCCGACATGATCAGCGACGGAGTCGACGGCTTCCTCGTCCCGGACGGCGACGTCCAGGCCCTCGCACGACGCATCGTCGACCTGCAGGCCATGCCCCCCGCGTCTGTCGAGGCGATGCGTCGTCGCGCGGTGGCCCGCGCCTCGGAGTTCTCCGATGACGCCGTCACACGACGCTGGTCGCGGGAGTTGCGGGCTGTGTACGACGCGAAGCTGTTCGCCGCCGCGCGCGATCAGCCCCGGCTCGTGCGCCTGCGTCGTCGTGCGGGTGCGCTACGACGCCGGGCGCTCTGGATGCTCGGCCGCTGAGCGGTCGGTGCCGCACGGTCGGTGCCGCGCCCACACACACCTCCCGCATACCCCCACGCGCGCACACGCGCCGCGAAGGAGAACTCGCGCTTTGAAGGAGGCTTTGACGCATCTCCTCCTTCGTAGCGTGAGTTCTCCTTCAGACAGTGAGGCGGGCGAACACCACGGCCCACGCAACTCAGTCCTGATACGGCTCAGTCGTCGAGCAGCTCGGCCTCGATCACCTCGTCGTCCTGGGGCTCGGGCTCCGGTGTCGTCGCGGTGAGCACGAGGCCCGAGCCGTCTGCGGCCACGTCGACCCGCACCGTGTCGCCATCGTGCACGCCGCCCGAGAGCAACGCCGTCGCCAGCTTGTTCTGCACCTCGCTCTGGATGAGGCGGCGCAGCGGTCGGGCTCCGAACATCGGGTCGTACCCGCGCTCGGCGAGCCAGGCCCGCGCATCGGGGGTGACCGCGAGGGTGAGGCGACGGTCGCGCAGCCGGTCGTGCAGCTGATCGACGGAGAGCTCCACGATCTGGGCGAGGTCGTCTTCGCTCAGCGCCGAGAACATCACGATGTCATCCAGTCGGTTCAGGAATTCCGGACGGAACGCCTGCCGCACGAGCGCCATGACCTGGTCGCGCTTCTCGTCCGGCCCGAGCACCGGGTCGATCAGGATCGGCGATCCCAGGTTCGATGTGAGGATCAGGATCACATTCGAGAAGTCGACCGTACGACCCTGGCCGTCGGTCAGGCGACCGTCGTCGAGCACCTGCAACAGCACGTCGAACACCTCGGGGTGGGCCTTCTCGACCTCATCGAGGAGGATCACGCTGTACGGCCGACGACGCACGGCTTCGGTCAGCTGACCACCCTGCTCGTAGCCGACGTACCCCGGAGGGGCGCCGACGAGACGGGACACCGAGTGCTTCTCGCCGTACTCCGACATGTCGATGCGCACCATGGCGTGCTCGTCGTCGAACAGGAACTCCGCGAGCGCCTTGGCCAGCTCGGTCTTCCCGACACCGGTCGGGCCGAGGAACAGGAACGAGCCGGTCGGGCGACCGGGGTCGCTGATCCCGGCACGCGAACGACGAACGGCGTCGGACACGGCCTTGACGGCATCCTTCTGTCCGATCAGTCGCTTCCCGAGCTCGTTCTCCAGGTGCAGCAGCTTCTCGCTCTCGCCCTGCAGCAGTCGGCCGACCGGGATTCCGGTCCACGCGGCGATCACGGCGGCGATGTCCTCTTCGGTGACCTGCTCGTTGACCATGCGCGGCTCGGCGGGTGTCGCGGCTTCGGCCTGCTCCGCCTCGGCGATGTCGCGCTCCAGCCGCTTGATGGTCTCGTACTCGAGCTTCGAGGCCTTCGTGTAGTCCGCGTTGCGCATCGCGAGATCGCGCTGGGTGATCGCGTCGTCGAGCTGCTTCTTCAACTCACCGACCCGGTTCAGGCCCTGCCGCTCGCGCGCCCATCGGGACTCGAGGCCGGCGAGCTCCTTCTCCATCTCGACCAGGTGCTCGCGGAGCACGCCGAGGCGCTCCTTGGATGCGGCATCCTTCTCCCGCTTGAGCGCGAGCTCCTCGAGCTTCATCCGATCGACCTGCCGCTTGAGCTGGTCGATCTCGACGGGCGAGGAGTCGATCTCCATCTTGAGCCGGGACATCGACTCGTCGATCAGGTCGATCGCCTTGTCGGGCAGCTGTCGGGCCGGCAGGTACCGGTTCGAGAGCGCAGCGGCCGCCACGAGGGCGCTGTCGGAGATCGTGACCCCGTGGTGCGCTTCGTACCGCCCCTTGAGGCCACGGAGGATCGCGATCGTGTCCTCGACCGTGGGCTCGCCGACGTAGACCTGCTGGAAGCGACGTTCCAGCGCGGCGTCCTTCTCGATGAACTCGCGGTACTCGTTGAGCGTGGTGGCGCCGATCAGCCGCAGCTCACCACGGGCCAGCATCGGCTTGAGCATGTTGGAGGCGGCGACGGATCCTTCTCCCCCGCCGGCACCCATGAGCACGTGCAGCTCGTCGATGAAGGTGATGACCTGTCCGTCGGACTCGGTGATCTCCTTGAGCACCTGCTTCAGCCGCTCCTCGAACTGCCCGCGGTACATGGCACCGGCCACGAGGGCGGAGATGTCGAGGGTGACCAGCTCCTTGTCCTTGAGGGATTCGGCGACGTCACCCGCGACGATGCGCTGGGCGAGTCCTTCCACGACGGCGGTCTTGCCGACGCCGGGCTCCCCGATCAGCACGGGGTTGTTCTTCGTGCGGCGGGTGAGGACCTGGCTGACTCGACGGATCTCGCTGTCGCGTCCGATCACGGGGTCGAGCTTGCCCTGGCGGGCGCGGTCGGTGAGGTTGATGCCGAACTGCTCGAGGGCGGACTGCTGTTCTTGATTCTGGCTACCGGTCTGCGGGGTGGTCATGCGCTCCTCCTGGAGATGCTCCTTCTGGTCGTCTCCCGCCTGCCGGGTCGGAAGGCGGGATCAAAGTTGAGTGGTGTTGACTCAAGTTTAGCATTCCTTCAGCGTGCGCGTGCGATCGCATCCCAGATCGCGACCGCGACCGCGCGCTTCGACCCGGATGCACTGCCCGCGTCGGCACCGTGCGGTCCGAGGATGTGCACGGCGTTCTCGGGGCTCTCGAATCCCCGCTCCCACCCGACCTCGTTCACGATGAGCAGGTCCACGCCCTTGCGCTGCTGCTTGCGGCGGGCACGGGCGAGGAGCTCCGATGCATCCTCCGGAGTCTCCGCGGCGAACCCGACCACGAGCTGACCGGTTCGCCGCTGCGAGGCGAGCGCCGCGACGATGTCCTCGTTCTCGACCAGCTCGATGGCGGGGATCCCACCCCCCTCCTTGGTGAGCTTGCGCTCCGACACCGCCGCCGGTCGATAGTCCGCCACCGCCGCCGCCATCACGACCACATCGGCGAGGGAGGACTCATGCTTCATCGCCTCGGCGAGCTCTGCCGCCGTCCCGACCGGCACGACCCGGATCGACGGGTGCCGCACCTCGGCGAGCACCTCGCCCGAGATGTTGGCCGACACCAGGGTCACCTCGGCCCCTCGGGCGGCGGCCTCCGCAGCGAGCGCCGCCCCCTGCCTGCCACTGGAGCGGTTGCCGAGGAAGCGCACCGGATCGATCGGCTCGCGGGTGCCCCCCGCCGAGACGACCACGCGCACACCGGCGAGATCACCGGGAGTCAGCAGCGCCTGGGCGGCGGCGAAGATCTCCTCGGGCTCCGACATCCGGCCGGGGCCGCTGTCACCGCCGGCGAGCTCTCCGTCCGCGGGGCCGACGACGTGCACACCGCGCTCCCGCAGCGTCGTGATGTTCGCCTGCGTCGCGCGGTTCCGCCACATCTCCGCATGCATCGCCGGGGCGATCAGCACCGGAGCCTCGGTGGCGAGCAGGGTCGTGCCGAGGAGGTCGTCGGCGAGCCCGGCGGCCATCTTGGCGATCGAGTTCGCCGTCGCCGGCGCGACGATCACCAGCTCGGCGTTCTGCCCCAGGGCGACGTGCCGCACCTTCGCGACGTCGTCGTGCACGCTCGTCGTGACCGCATGACGACTGATCGCCTCCCAGGTCGGGAGCCCCACGAAACGCAGGGCGTCCTCCGTGGGCACCACGGTCACGTCGTGCCCACCCTTCGTGAGCAGGCGCACGAGGTGCACCGTCTTGTACGCGGCGATGCCGCCTGTGACTCCGACCACGATGTTCACGTCTCGATTCTGCCCCAGCATCCGCCGCCATGGGCCGGCACCTCTTCCTCGACCTAGACTTGGACGCGTGTGCACGGTTGTCATCGATGTCGAGAGGGCCGGCTCGGCACGACTCCTCGCGGTCCGCGACGAAGATCCGCTGCGGGCGTGGGACTCCCTCGGACCGTGGTGGCCGGAGGACCATCCCGGTGTGATCGGGATCCGCGATCGCCGTGCCGGGGGCGCCTGGCTCGCCGCGAACCCCGCCGAACGCCGGCTCGCCGTGCTGCTGAACCGCGCGGACGTGAGCGACCTCCCCGCCGCGCGGGCCGTCTCCCGCGGCGCCCTGGCACTGGAGTCCGTGCAGGGGCGCTCGCCCGTCGCTCCCCTGTCCATGCACGGCTTCAACTTGCTTGAGGTCGGCCCCGAAGGCGCCCGCGTGCTGTCGTGGGACGGCGTCGAACTGCGCGAGACACGCATCGATCCCGGCACGCACATGATCGCGCACGATGACCTCGACGATGCCACGACCCCGCGGATCGAAGCCTGGCTGCCGGAGTTCCGCGCCCTGGGCCCGACCGCTGACAGCGCCGACTGGACGGCTGAGTGGACCGCGCTCCTCGCCTCCTCCGCCGAGCTGCCGCCCGAAGACGACCGGGCCATCATCCGCGACAACCGCCCGCACGGCTATCCCACCCAGTCGCTGCTGTACTGCATCGCCACCGTGACCCCCGAGGGCGTCGAGGTCCGCGACGTGACACTCCCCTCCCCCGCGCACTTTCCGGAGTGACACTCCCCCCTCCCGCCCCCCACTCCCGCACTCCCGCAATCCCGCACTCCCGCCGAGACCCCCGCCTGTCGTCGACACCCCTCCTGTGTCGCGCCGCCCAGCGGGGGCGTCGGCACTCAGCGGGGGCGTCGACTTGATCTTGCACCGAAGGGGGAGAGGGAGGGAGGGGGGAGAGAGGGGGA